>JAGOQT010000021.1 GCA_018007255.1 Phycisphaerae bacterium
CCGGTTCTACGGCGAGGTCCTGGGGGTCAACCGGGTGACCCTCTCCATCCCCCCGGGGATCACCAGCCTGGTCGGCCCGAACGGCTCCGGCAAGACGACCCTGATGAACCTGATGACCGGCTTGGTGCGGCCGAGCCGCGGCCGGATCACCGTCCTGGGCGTGGAACCCTCGCATCCGGAGAAGCTCTTCCGCCTCGTGGGTTACTCGACCCAGTTCGACGCCTTTCCCAAGGGTCTGACCGGGTATCAGTTCATCTTTTCCTTCCTCGGTCTATCCGGCTGCTCCGCCCGGGCCTGCAGGGAGAAGACCACCCGGGCCATCGAGCAGGTGGGTCTGAGCGATGCGGCCCATCGCAAGGTGGCCGCGTACAGCAAGGGGATGCGACAGAGGATCCGGCTGGCCCAGGCCATTGCCCACGACCCCCGCGTCCTGGTCCTGGACGAGCCTCTCAACGGCCTGGACCCCCTGGTCCGGTCCGAGACGATCGCCCTGTTCAAGCGGTACGCAGCCGAGGGACGCCACGTGGTGGTCTCCAGCCACGTCCTGCACGAGGTGGACATGATCTCCGACCAGGTGGTGCTGATGAGCGGCGGTTACGTGGTCGCGGAAGGCCAGATCCGAGGCATGCGGAGCGAGATCCAGGAGGAGCGGCCCATGCAGTTCCTCATCCGATGCGGGCAGCCCGATCTCCTGGCCTCGAGGGTCTTTGAGCAGGGTCTCGTGGTGGAGGCCAAGGTCCTGCCCGAGGGCGAGGGTGTGCTCGTCAAGACCCGAAGCCCAGACCGCTTCTGCCGGGCCCTCAACCACCTGGCCCTGGCCGGTCTGGACATCGAGGGCGTGGTCCCTGCCGACGACAACGTCCATTCCGTATACGAGTACCTCATCGGTTCAGAGGAGGCGGCCAGATGAAGGGACTGTGGTGCAGGCAGGTCCTGGCGATCGTCCGCCTGGAGATGAGAAAGACCTTCCTCTCGCGGCGGAGCCTGTGGGTCTATCTCCTGGCCCTGGCCCCCCTGCTGCTCTTCACGGCCCACTCGGCCTTTGTGCCGCACCACAGGGAGCGGCTGCAGCGGATCGCCAGGGAGCACCCGGTCTCCGCCGAGGCCCTGGGTTCGATCCAGGAGGGGATGACCCGCGACCAGGTCGTGGAGAGGCTCGGCCGGCCCTATCACCAGTGGGAAGGGGACGACCCGGACGATCGGAATCAGAGAGGCGGCCGGTCCCACTCCAGATACACCGACGGCAGCACGGATCTCTACCTCGTGTTCGACCACGAGGCCCTGGTCCTGATCCGCAGGAACGACATCGGCACACTGCCCCAGATCTCCGGCATCTTCGCGGGCGTCTTCCTCTCGTACTACCTGCGGTTGGCGGTCTTCTTTGGGTGCGTGGGGATCTTCGTCAACCTCTTCCGAGGGGAGATGCTGGACAAGAGCCTTCATTTCTACCTCCTGACGCCCGTGCGCAGGGAGGTCCTCCTGGCCGGCAAGTACGCGGCCGGGCTCCTGGCCACGGTGGTCCTGTTCACCGCAAGCACAGGCCTGCAGTGGCTCACCCTGCTCTGGCCGTACGATCGGGCCGCGGTCGCCGAGTTCCTGGCCACTACGGGATGGAGCCAGTTCGCGGCCTATCTGGCGGTCACGGCCCTGGCCTGCGTGGGGTACGGCAGCGTGTTCCTGGCCGTGGGGCTGCTCTTCAAGAATCCCGTCATCCCGACCGCCGTGGTCCTGCTGTGGGAGGGCGTCAATCCCTTCCTGCCCGCGGTCCTCAAGAAGATCAGCATGATCTACTACCTCAAGTCCCTGTGCCCGGTGGCCGCAGCCCCGGACGGGAATGCCCCTGCCCTGATCCGCCTCTTGATCTCCCCGGTCCAGCCGGCCACCAAGACCATGGCCCTCCTGTCCATCGCGATCCTGACCGCCGTGGTCCTCGTGGTGGCAGCTCGTCTTTCGCGCAGGATGGAGATCAACTACAGCACGGACTGATCACCGCCGCGATGAATGGGGGACGAGGCAGAGGCCCCTTCCGTGCAGGCGCCGGGGTGTCCTCACTCCTGTGGGGCATCCGGCACGGACGGGCGACTCTCGGGAAAGCACGGCAGCTTCTCATCCACGTAGGCCCAAGGTACTGCACGTCGGGTCCACGTCTGGCAGCGTGGTTGGACGAGACCCGGCTCGTCCAGACAGCCCGCCTTGAGGAAGACATGATGGGGGCACTTCTCGGCCCTGGTGAACAGAGGGGAGCCGCACCTCGGACAGAACTCACGGGTGATCTTCCTGCCGCTGTCGGCGATGGTGGTGTATCCCTTGACTCGACCCGAGACGAGCCGCAGTCTGGCGGCCTGTACGCGCACGCCCACGGTGTAGGGGCCGCCTGTGGCTTTCTTGCAGTCGTCACAATGACAGTAGCTGGCGTCCTCGGGATCGCCAACACATTCATACCGTACGTCGCCACATAGACATCCACCACGCAGGATCGTTTCCATGGATCTCCCTTATCCAAGAGCCTCTCCGGCAACGCTGCCCGGCACGGCCGTCTGTGTGCGGGGGCCCGGACCCCGCCGGGGTGGGGATCGCTCCGCGGCGGGTCAACCTGCACACCAGGACGATCGGCCGGGCCGCAGCCGCGATTGGACCGCCGACTGCGTCGTTCACTGCACGGCGGTCACAGGGTATGTGATGGTGGCCTTGGCCTTGAGATCGCCGATGTAGGCCCTCACCACCTCGCTGTTGCGTTCCTCCCGAAGCTGGGCCACAATCTGGTCCTTGGCCTCGACAAAGGGGAGGCGGCGGGCCGGTTTCCGCTCGGTCACCTTCAAGATGTGGTAACCGAACTCGGTCTCCACCACACCGCTGATGGAGCCCGCGTCCAGGGCAAAGGCGGCCTCCTCGAACGGAGGCACGGTCTTTCCCCTCTCGATGAAGCCCAGGTCGCCGCCGTCCTCGGAACTGGGACAGGCGGAGTGGGCCTTGGCCAGCTCGGCAAAGTCCTTGCCCCCCTTGACCTCGACCAGAAGCCCCTCGGCCTTGGTGCGGGCCGCGGCCTTGGCCTGGTTGGGATCGCTCCCCGGGCCCATGGTCTCCGGGGCAATCAGGATGTGGCTGACCTTGACCTGCTCCGGCACATCGAATTCCTCGGGGTTCTCCGCATAGTAGGAGTTCGCGTCCGCGTCGCTGACACTGACCTTGCCCTCACAATGGGTCAGCAGGAGCTTCTGAATGCCCATCTCCCGCCCGATCTGCCGGACCACGTCGTTGAAGTCGTATCCCCGCTGGGCGAGCATGGACTTGAACTCGTCCACGGACACGGCAGGCTCCTGTCCTGCGGCGATCTCCTTGATCTGATCCATGACCTGGGCCTCCGTGGGGGCCATGTTGGAGTCCTTGACCTGCCCGGCCAGCAACTCCTCGGCGATCAGCCCGTCCACGATCTGGGAGCGGAACTGGGCCTCCAGCTGGCGCATCATCTCGGGGGGAATGCCGGACCCGCCCTCGATCCGAGCCATCTGCTGCTGGATCGCCTGACCGACCCTCCCCTCGGTGATCGCCGTCCCGTTCACCGTGACCACCACCTGGTTGGCGTCGACGAGGGGCCGGGCCTCCTCCGCCACCGGGGCAACGGATCCCTGCTGCGACTCCGACGGACCGGCCTTGTCCGGCCCACCCCTGAGCCACAGCACCAACGCGACGAGGCACGCAGCGCACGCGATGACACCCACGACCTTGATCTTGGCATTCCCCATGGAGCGATCCTTCGATCTAACATTAGGAACCGATGTGTTCGACTGACAGGCGTGCCCATGATCCCCGGTCGGGGGCATCCTGTCAATCCTCCTCCGGCTCCGATGCAGCCCCCCCGGGGGATGTTGAATCCCTGCACGCACGGGGCCATAATAGGGGCCGTGGACACGGAACAGAAGCTCGAGGTCCTGGCCGACGCCAGCAAGTTCGATCTGGCCTGTGCGTGCAGGTTCGCGGACGAGCCCGGGCGCACGCGGGGCCGGGACGGCCGGTGGGTCTACCCTGCGGTGCTCCCCAGCGGGCGCAAGGTCATGCTCCTCAAGACCCTGCAGAGCAACGCGTGCGTGAACGACTGCGCGTACTGCCCCTTCAACCGCACGCGGGACATGGCCCGGTGCAGCCTGGGCCCGGACACGCTGGCACGGACCTTCATGGACCTGCTGCGGGCCAACCGGGTCAGCGGCCTGTTCCTCTCCTCCGGGGTCCCGGACACGCCGGATCGAACCATGGAGCAGATGCTCGGGACCGTGGAGATCCTCCGCAGGAGGTTCGCGTTCAGGGGTTACATCCATCTCAAGGTCATCCCGGGTGCGAGCCAGGCCTCGATCGAGCAGGCCGTGCGCATGGCCACGCGGGTCTCGGTCAACATCGAGGCCCCCACCGCGGAGCGCCTGGCCCGGCTCTCCACGCGCAAGCGGTTCTACGAGGACATCATCTCCACCATGCAGACCATTGCGGACCTCCGCGGCCGGCTCAACAGGCGGTGCCACCAGACCACCCAGTTCGTGGTCGGTGCAGCCGGAGAGACGGACCGCGAGATCGTGACCGCCACGGCCAGGCTGTACGAGCGGTTCAGGATGGAGCGGGTGTACTTCTCCGCCTACCAGGACCCCCTGGGCAGGTCTGCTCCTGCCCAGCCTGCCCTGTTCAGCGACGCGCCCATGCCCCGCGCAAAGGGCAGGGCCCATGAGACCTTTGTGCGGGAGCACCGTCTGTATCAAGTTGACTTCCTCCTCCGCAAGTACGGTTTCTCCAGACAGGACATCCTGTTCGACGAGGACGGCAACCTGTCCCTGGGCGAGGACCCCAAGACCCGCTGGGCCAGGCTCCACCCGGACTTCTACCCCGTTCCGGTCAACACCGCGGACCCGTCCCAGCTCCTGCGGGTCCCCGGCATCGGTCCTGTCGGGGCCAAGCGGATCGTGGAGGCCCGCCGGCACGGCCGCCTCCACGGCCTGGAGGACCTCCAAGGCCTCTGCGTCCGATCGCGTGTCGCAAGGCCGTATGTCAGGTTTGCGTAGACAATGGACCCGGATGATCTGATCCAAGATAAGGAGAAGAACGTGTTCAGGAGAAGCCTGTATCCGATTGCAGTTCTCTTCATGGTCGCCCTGCCTGCCCTTGCCTTCGCTCAGTCCTCAGCAGAGAAGGATACACAAAGCCTGTTGTCCGCATTCCTATCCTATGCTGACCTTCGCCTCAGGTCCGTACAGCAGACCCTGGAGATTCTCGCCTCCACGACCGAAGTGAAATCCGGGAAGTGGGAGGCCATGAAGGGCCTGCTCGAGGTCTATCAGAAGTCGGACGGCCGAATGATCGTCTGGTATGTCCTCCCGGACGGGACGTATTACACCCTCGATCGGGGACTCATGGATGTGACACTCAAGGACCGCAGTTACTTCGGCGACCTCATGGCGGGCAAGGAGATCATGGGCTCCCTCGTGGTCAGCAAAAGCACGGGTCAGCGTTCCGCCGTGATCGCGGTTCCCATCTGGAAAGAGGGCAAGGAGATCGGGGGTATCGGCGCCTCGCTCTTCCTTGACCGGCTCTCAGAAGATATCGTCTCCGTCCTCGGTCTCAGATCCGACCTGGCCTTCTTCGCCCTGGCGCCGAATGGCCAGACCACCCTGCACCGAGATCAGGACAGGCATTTCCTGGATCCCAGGGAACAGGGAAGCGAGTCGATGAAGAAGGCCGTAGAGGAGATGCTCTCCAGAGACGCCGGAGAATCCGGATATGTCTTTGACAACGCCCATAAGAAGGTGATCTACAAGACCTCCGCTCTTACGCAATGGAGGTTCGCCATCACCATGACCACCGCCTTGTCGCATTGAACAAGGCAATGGGGATTACCTCCGCAACGGTGCCTGCGGTCGCGGTTGAGGATTTCGCCAGGCTCGTTGGCGACAAGGCATAGGCCTGTCACCGGCGAGCCCATCCTCACAAGCGGGCTGCACACCCTCAGGCCGGACCGCAAGACCGGCAGGGCCCATCCGGCGGTCTGGATTTGCGCGCGGCCTCCTGGCGGATCTGGTCCCACTCCGCCTCGGTCCTGTCCTTCTTGTAGGGATACGTCACCTGTGCGCCGAAGCGTTCATCGACGACCATGACCCCCTCCTGGAATTCCATCCTGAACAGGTCATCCGAGAGGGGTTGATTGACCACGATCTGCCCGGTCAGGACCTCCATATGACCGACGGTCAAAGGAGGAAGGGAATCCTCTTCCGATCGCGATTCCAGGAAGGAGTACCCCTGTGTCATGGGGTACCGCCAGCCGGGTCCAACCTCGCGGTAGTCATCCATCCAGAAGTCCTGACAGGGATATCCACCTGAAGTAAAGATGAGGCCGCGAAGCAGGCCGTCCTGGATGCCGACGAACCATCGCCGCAACGTACCCGGCTCAGGGTGACACTCCAACACATAGCAATCCGTTCCCCGGTAGTCCCGTGTGCCTGTGAGCACAAAGTCGTTTGCGAGGCCGAAAACCGCGTCCTCCTGACGGGCGTCCCGCTGGCCCTGCGCACTCCACCAGAACCGGTGAGGCTGTGTGCGGAGCCAGGCAAAGGAAGACCACACCACGGGATCCCAACCCTCCCGCCAGGGACGAATCGTGTAACAGGGTTCGCCCGTCTTGCCAAACCAGCCACTGGATGTGTAAGTCTCTCCATCGCATATCTGGACCCCCCCAGACCGCGGGCCTGATCCCTCTCGCGAGGTCCGCAGCCTCCGTTGATCAAAGCATATCTCCAATCGGTCTTCCTTCAGAGGTACAAGGTCACTCGACCCGGCAATGACACCTTGGCTCTCCTGACGCCTCCAAAACGCGATACCCTCTTCAGTCAGGATACTCCGTGTCTTGACCCTCAGTCGAAAGCTGTCCACCTGATGGATCCACTGCTCACTGGCCCGCACCCCCCTGACGAGGTCGTGCGCCGCCACTCCGATGTCGAGCTCCTGGTCTGTGCCCAGTGGAGGCAGGGCCTTTGTCAGGACGATCCTATGGGTCCGTCTACGGCCATCTGTGGATACAGCAACTGCGTCAAGGGAGTACTGCCCGGTCGTGGGGTCATGATGCAGACTCACCTCATTGCCCAAGGGGTCAAGTCCGGCGAGGCCCTTACCATTGAACCTCAGCTCGGACTTGAAACCTCGAAGCCCCTCAATCGAGAACTCGGCCCCAGACCTGCTGACCTCAAACTCCTGCCAGTGAGGCATCCCCTCGAAGGCATAAGGCCCAATGAACTCCTCGCCCTCATGCCCCTGCGCCGGATTGGACGCATCCATGGCTCTCCCCTTCATTGCCAGGTTACGGCATGTGCTTTGCTTTGGCACGCCGGTCCACATCCACAAGGCCCGGGTGTGCCCGGCCGTGGTCCATAGGATGCGCCTCTCCGACCGAGCCGTCAAGGAGACTCTCCATAGATGACAGTCGACCCTATGCGAGCCGGGCTTGGCGCATCGCGACCCGGACTGTAGCATGACCTGCCAAGTCGTTGCGCAGGTAAAGAAGCCTGCGGACCGGCAATGGCCCTGGGGAACACGCATGCTCAAGAACGGACTGAAGCTGGCCCTGTGCATCCTGGCCTGCCTTGGCGTGGGGGCACTGGGGTCGCTCTACTCGGTAGGCCGGAACCTGAACGACTGGTATGGACAGCTCAACAAACCGTCCTTCAATCCGCCGGGCTGGGTCTTCGCCCCGGTCTGGACCGCCCTCTACATCCTGATGGGGGTGGCCGCCTTCCTGGTCTTGCGCAAGGGTCTGGACAAACGGGCTGTGCAGGTCGCCCTGGTCTTGTTCTGCCTGCAACTGGGCCTCAACGCCCTGTGGAGCCCCCTCTTCTTCGGCCTGCACCGGATCGGCTGGGCCCTGGTGGACATCCTTGCGCTCTGGCTGGCCATAGTGGCCACGATCTGGGCCTTTGGCCGGGTGACCGCGTCCGCAGCGGTCTGCCTGGTCCCCTACCTGGCCTGGGTCAGCTTCGCCTCGGTCTTGAATGCCAGCCTCTGGCAACTGAATCGTTAGGAGACCCGGATGGACCTCAAGCAGTACTTCGAGAACACCAAGGGCCTGGGCGTGCTGGCGACCGCCGATGGGGCAGGCCAGGTGGATGCGGCTGTGTACGCCCGGCCTCATGTCCTGGACGACGGGACCGTGGCCTGGATCATGGGCGACAGACTCAGCCACCGCAACCTCCAGTCCAACCCCCGCGCAGCGTACCTCTTCGTGGAGCACGGCCCGGGCTTTCAGGGTAAACGCCTGATGCTCACCAAGGTCCGCGAAGACACGGATCCCAAGCTCGTAGAATCGATGCGGCGCACGGGCAGGACCCGAGGCGAGGACGACTCCGCCCGGTTCGTGGTGATCTTCCGCGTGGACCAGATCCGCCCGGCCGTAGGTCAGTAGGTTGGACCGCCCCGACCTCCCCACTTCCTGGCCAACCTGTCCGGGTAGTACAGATTCTTCTCTGACCAAGAAACCCACCAACCCACACGAACGCTGGGGCTGAAGTACTGGGGTGTACCAGGGTCCGCCGTCTGATCCACGGCTCAGGCGCGTTGCGATTGGTCCTTCACTTACCCCTTTGCGCATCACGCTTGTCGGGAAGAAGCCGTAAGCCTGTGGGCGAGCAGGGCTCTGTCGAGCAAGCTTGCTTGCGGAACGAAGCCCTGCGCAGCCCACCCGGCAGGCGCATGCCTGACGGGTAGACGCGAAGCGTCCGCGTACGGCGGCCTTGGAGCGGGAACGGGACTCGAACTGCGGCGCGAGCCTCTTTGTTCGTGTGGTTTCGTGGGTTTCGTGGTTGAATGAAGAAGTCAGGGCCTTGTCGCGGAGATCGTGTACGACTTACCTGCCACCGTCGGAAACTCATACAGATGTGTGTCGATCGACTGAACAGGCACCTCCTCTACCCCATCGTGGACCCGGATCGGCCACGCGGACCGGATCCGGCACGCCTTGCCGAGCCTGGACCGGATCACGGCCGTGCTCAAGGCACTCTGCTCCCAGGTCAGGTCCACCTCGAACCCGCCCCTGGCCCGCAGCCCGGTCACGGCCCCGGCCGCCATCTTCTTGGGCAATGCGGGCAGGAGGAACAACTCCCCATGGTGGCTCTGCAGGAGCATCTCCGCGGTCCCCATCAGCGCGCCGAGATTCCCGTCGATCTGGTTCTCGTTGCCCTTGGTGGAGAAGGTCATGTTGTCTGTGTGGGACCTGCCCAGGAGGTCGTTGAGGATCATGTAGGCGTGGTCGCCCTGGAGCAGGCGGGTGCGGAGGCACATCTTCCAGGCCCGGCTCCAGGCCGTGTTGTTGCTGGGGTCACCCTTCCAGTCCAGGACCACCCGGACCGCGGCCGCCAGGTCGGGGGTATGGTGCGGGGTGACGACCCCCAAAGGCATCATGTCCACCAAGTGCGACATGTGCCGGTGCTGGTTGTTGGGCTGGTCCACGTCCTCCAGCCACTCCTGCAACTGGCCGTGCCGGCCGATCTGGTTGGGGGGCAGATCGGCCCGCATCGAGTCCAACTGCTGCCTGAACTCCGCATCGATGCCCAGGATCTGACCGGCCTCGATCACGGCCGTGAAGAGCCCGCGGACCAACTGGCTGTCCATGGTGGTCCCCGCCACGACCTCCCCGTCGTCTCCCAGGGCCGGATTGGGCTGTTCCGGCGAGTGGGTGGGGTTCGTCAGGAGATAGCCCCTGCCCCCTGCTCGCGGATCCTCCACGAGGAAGTCGGCAAAGAACTCCGCGGCCCCCTTCATCAGCGGGTACGCCTCCTGCAGGAAGTTGGGGTCCCCGCTGTATTCATAGTGCCGCCACAGGTGCATACAGAGCCAGGCCCCGCCCGTGGGCCACAGCCCGCCTGCGTTGTTGATGGGGGCGGCCCCCCGCCACAGGTCGGTGTTGTGGTGCACGACCCACCCGTCCGCATTGTAGTGCTGCCTGGCCACAGACGCCCCGGTCTTGGAGAGGTCCCGGATCATGTCGAAGAAGGGTTCGTGGCACTCGGCCAGGTTCGCGACCTCAGCGGCCCAGTAGTTCATCTCCGCATTGATGTTCAGGGTCAGCTTGCCCTCCCAGGAGGGCTCCAGTTCGTTGTTCCACTTGCCCTGCAGACCCAGGGGCTGCGACCCCGGGCGGGATCCGGAGATCACGAGGTACCTGGCCATCTGGAAGTTCAGGGCCACCAGTTGCAGATCGTCCGCAGCGAACCTCTCCGCGAACGTGCCCGCATCCATGCCCGAGGCCGCCATGCCTGCCCCGACCGCGTCGAGTCGCCTGTTGATCGGCATCTCCGCCTTGGCCGAGGTGCCCAGGTCCAGGGTCACCCGGTTGAACAGGGCCTGGTAGTCCGCAAGCTGGTCCTGTCGGAGCCTGTCGAACCCCTTGTGCGCTGCGCGATCCACCGTGCTCAGACAGACCTGGGCAGGGTCTCCGCCAAGATCGTCATAGCGGACGAAGTTGGTCGCTGCGCCCAGGATCACGGTCACCGCATCCGCGCCCGCAACCGCCAAGGACTGCCCGGAGACCGAGACCTCGCCGCCTTCGGCCAGGATCCGAGCCCGCGCCTCGAAGGCGATTCCGCTGGCCAGCTTGTTCTGCCCCACGTGGGTGACGCGGGCACGGAGCACGAGGTCCTTGTCCTCGGCGAGCTGGGCCGTCACCGCGTGCGGGGTGGCCAATGCAAGGGTGACGTCGATCTGGCCGGGCTCGCTCGCGGTCAGGCGGACCACGATCACGTTGTCCGGGTAGCTCGCGAAGCAGTCCCTACGAAAGGTCACGGCCCCGACCTGGTAGGTCACGGACGCCGTGGCCGTAGTCAGGTCCAGCTCGCGGCGGTAGCTCGACCCCCGCGCGTGGCTGAAGGTCATGCGAAGCTCCGCGGTCGGCTGGTAGGGGCACTGGCGCAGGGGCACGCTCATGAAGGTGTCCTTGGCCGCGGCCCAGGCCGCCCTCCCCTTGCCCGCCCATACCTGGTCCCGGATCGAGCCCAGGGCAGCGGCTGCCCCGGCATGGGTGTAGTCGTGCGGGCTGCCGGACCACACCGTGTCCTCGTTGAACTGAATGGTCTCGGTCTGGATCCCGCCGTACACCATGGCAGCGAGCCTGCCGTTCCCTATGGGCAGGGCCTCATTGGACGTGGTGTTGGCCTGGTAGGCGGCCGGGGCATCATAGAACAGCACCATGGGCCCCGCGTCCGCGCACACGAGCCCGGGCACGGCGAGGACAACAAGGACCACCACAGAGATCTGAACCTGCTTCACGGGGCACCCTTCAGCCAAATCGCGTCATCGGACCGGGGAAACAACAGATAGAGTATAGCATCGGACGGCCCGCGCCTCAACCCGGGGGCCGCATCCGGATCGGCCAGGCTTTGGGCTGTCTGACAGTCCGACCGTCCAACCGTCCGACCGTGGTGGATTCGCCGCACCCCTGCTCGGATGGGCTGCCTACCTGGGCCGTATTCGGTAGAGCCCGGCCCCGTGGTAGGCGATCGGCTGGGCGAAGGTGTCGGAGAACTCACCCAGGTCCTTGTGCGCCCAGAGGTCGCGGACCGCGCACGGGCCCTCCAGGCCCAGGTCCTTGAAGGTCACCTGGACCGCAACAGTCGGGTCGCCCGACTCCGGGGCACTGCGGGTGTTGAAGAGCGCGACGTACCGGTCCTTGGAGCCGGGCACGTCCGCAGCCCACGCGACCAGGCCGTCCCGGCTGAACACCTCCCGCCCGCCCGTGCTGTTCTGGTTCACGGCCAGGACCTCGTCGTTGGTCAGCAGGGACAGCGTGAACTCGTCGTTGCTGGGCAGATCGCCGCCGAACATCAGGGGCGATCGGAAGATGCACCAGAGGCTCATGAGCGTGATCTGCTCGTCGTGCGTCAGGCGGGTCATGCGGTCGCGCCCCCGCTCGCCTCGCACGGCGATCCGTCCAAGCGGCAGCATGTCCGCATCCGGCCAGTGGCCCGGCCCCACGTGCGGGGCCCAGTTCCTGCACAGGGCAAACGTCGCGTACACGGGGCGCCAGATATCCCAGAGGTCGTTCGACATCCGCCACAGGTTGGCGTGCGCCTTGAGGTGCTCGGCCTGGTTGAGCGGAGTCGGCCCTGGGGACGTGCTCAGCACCATGGGCCTGCCGCACCCGTCGATCGCCCTGCGGATCATCTCGATCTCGTCCGTGTGATAGGGCGAGGACAGGTCGTCGATCTTGACGTAGTCCACGTCCCACGAGGCGTAGAGCTGGAAGATCGAGTTGTAGTACTCCTGGGCCCCCTTGCGCCCGGCCACGATCGTGTACATGTCCCTCAGCCAACGGCACTGGCCCTCGGTCGAGTGGATGTCGGCCGCGGTCGCGTCCGAGCCCAGGATCGGCGTCCTCTGCCGGACCGCAATCACCGGGATGCCCCGCATGATGTGGATCCCGAACTTCAGGCCCTTGCCGTGGACGTAGTCCGCGAGCGGCTTGAACCCCCTGCCGCCCGCAGCGGAGGGAAACCGGTTCGTGGCCGGGAGGAATCGTCCGTGCGGGTCCACGG
Source organism: Phycisphaerae bacterium (assembly GCA_018007255.1). GTDB lineage: Bacteria > Planctomycetota > Phycisphaerae > Sedimentisphaerales > Anaerobacaceae > DTPU01. Next base: position 12,549 of record JAGOQT010000021.1, read on the forward strand.
TGTAGTTCGGGTCGGTCTGGTTGTACCCGCCGGCCTTGTCGTTGCTGACGAACCACCGGATGTCCACGACCACATACTGCCAGCCGTGACCCTTGAGCTTGTCCGCCATGTAGTCCGCGTTCGCCTTGACCTCGGCCTCGACCACGGTCGGCCCATAGCAGTCCCAACTGTTCCAACCCATGGGCGGTGTGGGGGCCCAGGATAGGAACGTCTGCGCATCCCCCGATTGCCCAAGACCGGCCAGGGCTGCGACCATCACCACACACATCCGCGCGACTCGTGTCATGGCAGCTCCTTCAATGCACGACCCTTCAGTTGTCCGATGCTCGTGCCTCTATCATAGGGCCCAAACACAGGCCGTCAACTCGCGATGGCCAGCCCAGGTGTATTCGGCTCCGGCTGGCCTGCATGCAGGCCAGCCCACAACAGAAGCGCGAACCCAGGCATGGGTCGCGGAGCTAGCGAACGTGCTGTTCAGCCGCGGCCAAGCGTCGGCTAGAACAGCCTGCTATGTGCGTTCCTTCGCATAGTGGTGAAGATCAAAACGCCGCCCGTGTTTCGCAACCTCATTCTTGAGTATGCCTTCCAGCTGGTAATCGTTCTTCTCCAAGACTCTCATAGACGGGAGGTTCGGCGCCAGCACTGGGGCGAATAGCTTATCGAATTGCGACCCTGCAAAGGTCCACTCTGTCATCTGCCTCAATGCTTCCGTGGCGATTCCGCGGCCCCAGAACTCCTCTCCAAGCCAGTAGCCGATCTCCGCCAGGTGGCTCCTCCACCCAGTCTGCGGCGTAATCCCGACGCCACCTACGAATGTGCCCTCGAACTCAATCACCTTCGTGACTGCGCCGTTCTGGTGCGAGCCGATCTCGATCCACCATTTCGCATCTTCTGCCGTATACGGGCATGGAAAGGTGTATATCAGATATCGCGACACGTTCTCGTTATTGGCCAGCTCCACCAGGCGACCTGCATCCCCCGCCTCATAATCTCGTAGCGTTATCATCGTTTCCATAGGCGACCGTCAGTTGCACGCAAGAGGTCAGCACCAAGGAGGTCAGTCCTCGGAACCACACGTACGTTGATGAGCATACTGAACTCCGAGACCGACCCCTCTTCCCACCATGATATCCCCAAGAATCCTGGTACACCACCTTGTCAATTGTTACGTTAAGGTCTGACCCTCGAAGCTGAGCGGGCTACAAGGAGTCTCTCCATCTCGGTCATGGGTTGGATGCTCCCGGCCAACTCGTCGCCCGGGGCACGGGCGCAGAGCAACCGGATTGCGTGTGCGGCTGCTCGGATATCCATTGGGAGCCGAACGCCATAGATACTCGACCAGTCCAGCCTCTCGCCCCCGGGACGAAGGTTGCCGGCATCATCCAGAACCAGCTCCCAGGCCCCTGCGCAGCAGACGAGGTCCTCAACAGGCACCAGAGCATGGCCGTCTGCCTGGGCGTCCGACCAGAGCTTGCCGCCGCTCAGCTTGTCCAGGAGCAGTGAATACCCGCCCAGGGCCGCGATCCCTCCCTGATCCAGGAGCCTCAGAATCGCCTGCCTCAGGACGGCGGCCGTCTCGCCGTCGGACCTGCGAAGCAGACCGGCGAGTCTCACGGCAAACCCCGCCAAGTCGACACCGTGCGCCTGGAGTGCGTCCGTGCAGTGGTCGCTGCCCGTGAGCGCGGCAATCGCAGCGATGTGAGGGTGTTCGGCATCCGTCCACCTCCAAAGCCAGTGGAGGACAAACGGGAGCGTGGGCAACGACTCGGCCAATGGGCTGGACTTGTGGAAACAGGAGACCGGCCTCCCGTTGTCCAGGTCGTGGAAGGCCGCGAACAACCGGCGCGCGGCCTGCACACGTCCCTCCTGATTGGGCAGACGGCCCTGTGTGGGGGCCAGGATCTCCGCGGCCGCGTCCTCGCCCTCCGAGGCCAGAATCGCCAGGATGCTCGCCGATTCGGCAGGTGCAGCCAGCGCGGTCTTGCGGATGAAGTCGCGGTACCTGCCCTCGGACCGGAGGGACAGGGCCAGCAGGGCCGAGGGATCCCTCTCCGATGCGCCCTTCAGGTAAGCCGTGGATCGGGGCCCGGGGTTCTTCATGGCGACGATGACGGCCGCCATCGAGGCAAACTGCTCCGCATAGTCCCAGTCGTCATCTGTCTTTGAGATCCTCTCGATGTGGGCCCGCTTCATGGCGTCCGGGCACGCCGAGGCCCACTGCGCCCAAGAGCACCGTTCGTACCCGGTGGAAATCGAGAGCAGCACCTTGAGCACCGCCGCCTGGGGCAGGGCCTTGTCGATCACTGAGAGCATCCCGTCGGCCAGCAGAAGCTCATGGTAGCCCGCCTGGAACGGTCCTGGCGCCATCAGGACCTGAATCAACGCATCCGCCGAGTCGTCGGAATCCGCGGCCGCAAGGGGTAGCCACAGAGGATCGCAGGCGTCTTCCTGCACGGGCAGCTTCATGAAGAGCCCCCAGGCCTTCTTCGTTCCGATGCAGCGGAGGATTCCCATCACGCGTTCGGTTTGAGGGGAGTCGACGTGCCCGGCGGCAACCGTGACGATGTGCTGCACCATCTCATCTGTCTTTTCCAGAATCGCCACCGAGGTCATCGCTTCGAGCTGTCCGCCCAGAGTCGTTGCGTTCTGGAACACAACGCGGGCCAGGTCGCCATCCTGTTCGGCCCGGGCCAGGATCGCCAGGGACTCCTCGGCAAGGCCGGGCGTATCCCCCAGGTCTGCGCCCGACTCACCGGCAGCCGGCGGCCAGATCCCCACTTCTGAGAGCAATCGGACGCACGCCTCCCGCCTGGATTCCAGTGCCGCGGCCACCTGCGGCATGAGGTCCGCTCCGGTGATTGCGGCCACTCCTGGGTCCCCGGCAGGGTCGGCCCATGCGCGCAGAGCGCTCGGGGACCACGGTGTGGCACCGTCGTCGTGCCAGAACAGCCCCGAGAGCGCGGCCGGACTGCCCGAGAGGCCCAGCGCCAACCCCGCACGCCGGGCCCATCGCCCGCAGAAGGCATCCACCATCGCAGCGACGCCCTCTCTTCGCTGTCTCGTGAGGGACTCGTCGGCGGCAACGTACGTCCTGTACCCGAGCAGACTGAAGCCCGTGCTGATGCAGACCAGCTTCCTGGCCAGGACCTGCCCTTGGGCACCCAGGGCGAAGACCACGGCCTTGTTGGCGTCGTAGGCGTTCGCCAGGACAGAGTCCTTGTTGAAGCTGTCCAGACTCAGGCACGTTCCGAAGTAGGTGCCCATCAGGAGCACCCTGAACGGGTCCGGGGCCACATGCACCGTGACGGGCAGGCCGTCTACAGCGGCCTCCAACGGGTCGGGCGAGAACCAGGCGTCAGGACTGATGTGATCGGCACACGCCTTCGTCCATGCCGCATTGAGCGACAGTCGTCCACGATAGGCCGCCCCGGACTCACGCCAGACCTCCAGCAACTCCCGAAGGCAACGAAGCGGTGTCTTGTCGAGGCCGGTCGCCCAGGCGGCAATGGCAGTGATCTCCTCGTCCGTCAGATGCGCCTGCGGCTCGCAGCAGAACAGATGCGCCCACACACGGCGCCCCTCCCGGCGGGCGAGATGCCTGACCGCCTCCAGCGCAGCCCGCGCACAGATCTCCTGCAACTGCCTCAGGACGCGGGCTTCGGGTGTGCCCCGGCCCTCCGGGCCACGGCCTTCGAGCAACGCAAGCCGTGCGCCCATCCTCTCGCTGAGCCGGCCGTCAGCCCTGGCCTTGCGGAGGTACTGAAGCTCTCGGGCCTCCCGATCCCTGGGACCCAACATCTGCGTCACCGACTCAGGCAAGGCGGGCTGCCGGCCGCACATCCGCTGGTAGAAGCCGAGCCTAGATGACCACATGCGGGCCTCGGCAGACAAGGCGCCTGCCTTTGAATCGCCCTCCTCGCCGGAGAGGGGCGGATCAGCCCATCTCCCCAAGAGCTCCCGCAGGGCAGGGCTTGCGCCTTCCAGGACCAGCAGGTCGCGGAGGCAGTTCCAGGCCCACTTGCCCAGGTTAACGTCCAGTGTGGCCGGGCTCAGCGATGACAGCCACCGGGCAAAGGCCTCGACGATGTCTGCGCTGCCTCTCTCGGCCACCTGCTCGACTGCGTCACCCAGATCGGCCCTGTACTCCAGGACCTTGAGCCCGGTCCGCTCCAGCACGGACGCGAGGGTGCGGAACGGCCGCGGCGACAGGCCCTTTTCGGCGAGGTCCCTGAACCCAGACAGGTCCTGGATCGCCCAGATGGCATCGTCCGCCTCGACGCCGGCTGCAAGGAACTGTCGCATCGGTCCCAGGACGTAGCTTGGGACATTGCGGATGCCGTCCAGGGCCCGAAGCAGCAGGTCGTACCCCGTCTGGCCGTGTTCGTCGAACAGGCCGCGGAACACCTCCGTCCGCGAGCGGACTGCCTCCTCGCCGCACGGCGACAGCAACCAGGCCGGCACGGGGGCCGCTGCTCCGTCGGCCGCGCACAAGGCTGCGGCCGAACCGACCAGGGGCGCAGGCGGCGCCAGCCGTGCTGAACCGGCACGTTCGAGGGCGGAGACGACGGGCTCTAGGTCGCACTCGCTCGGCCCCTGCGGAATCTCAATCCCAAAATCCTCCAGAAGCCCCTCCGGAATGCCGGCGAGCGCATCCCGGACAGCGGCCGCCACCTCCGCCTTGGGCGGACGCCTTGTGAGGCACTGCACGTCGCGCAGGCGGCGGGTCGCTGCGGCCAGGCAATCACGGACGTGCTCGTCTGCAAGGCCCTCCACGAGAGGACGCAGCGACTCGCGGAACCGCACACCCGCCGAGGACCCGGCGATCCACACGACAAGCCGCTCGAGCCAGCAATACAACGGTTCGATCGTCTGGGCATCGGCCCTCTCCTCGCCCGGCGCGGCGACCCAGGCAGGGTTCTCGGAGACATACGGCGCCCCCGGAATCGGCTGCCCGCCTTCCCACAGACGAAGCGTCCGCCAGAGGTATTCCAGCGTGGGCGAAAGCCGGGCGATCTCATCCTTCCACCGTCGGTACCTCTGGCGGCGTTCGGAGGTCTTCTGTCGAGGCTTGTCGTAGTCGTTCAATACCGTTCGCCACTTCTGCAACCCGCGCCCCCAGACCGTGAGCTGCTCCTCGGTCAAGGGGGTGATCTGACCGGGCGCAAAGCCCAGGTCCACGGGCGTGGGAGCGGCGCACGCCGCGGGAGGCCCTGAGAGCTGCGCAAGACAGCGGCGAAGCTCTCTGAACGCGGGCATCCCGCTGACCAGGTACACGCCCTCCTGCGAGACAAAGAGCCGCCCGCTGACCTGGCGGGCCAGGTCCATCGCCCTTCGGGCGATCTCCTCGTCATTCGGCTGGATCCTCTTCTTTGCCATAGCGGCCCGTTGAAACGGCCTGATTCTCACACGCCCGAGCGGTCCGCGATCAGGCCCCCCAAGTCACCCGGAACCCGGATGCGGTCTCCGGAAGACGGAGGACCTACCTGCCGCGGACAAGAGTCATCAGGACGATCAACAGAGGCAGGCCGACCAGAAAGCCCAGCATCCAGCATGCGCCGGCCCGCCGCCCGAGGTTCACCGTCCAGCCCATCCACGGAACCCGCTTCGGGACCCATGTGCGGGTATCCTTCTTGCTGAAGTAGAAGCCGACAGACCAGTTGTCCGGGTTGCCCCATTCAGCCTCGTTGATCTCCCTCTGGTCCACCTCTCTCGTCTCCTTACCGCGAGCCACGGGCCAACGACCGCGCTGCCGGACTCCGCCACGATCATCCCATCCAGAACCCCTTGCGATGCGAGACCCCCAGCACCTTGCGGCACTTGGGGCAGAAGTAGATGTACCGCTTGCCCAGAAGGCTCTCCAGAACGCGGCACCACACGGTGTTCAACGCCTCATTGCAGTGGGGACATACGGGGGTGACGTCTTCCTTCTCTACGCACTCAATCATGATCCGGCCTTTCTGCAACTTCCTGTGTCCAACGCTCACCGCGAGCGGCTGCGCGTAGCGCAGGCCGCTGTGTACCGTTATCGGGCACCCTCTCCTGACAGGGCCTCCTCTGCAGGCTCATACCCGCACTGGGCATCTTCCTTGAGAAGGCGGACACGTTCTTGCGGGTCATCTGCCTCTGTGGCGTAGTCGTACATCGCCGGTCTTCTCTCCTGCGGTGTCATCTGGGTGATTCGGGAGTATTATACCGACGAATTGACAACCTGCAATCGACCAGCTGCTCGCTCCTGCCTTCCTTTGCTGACCATGCTTGCCGGAGCTGACCTCTCCGAGTCAATCGAAATCCGTACGGTCCCCAGGCTGCCACCCTATTCTCCCATCTTCAGATACGGGCCTCTGTTCATCTCGATCAGGGGAACACACCACGCTGCTTCGTCATGGGCAAGCGACAAGAAGCTTTCCCGCATGTTGGCCGACACGAACTTCTCGCAACGTTTCTTCACCCGACCGGTCCCCAGGTCCACAAGCGTGAGGTAGTAGTGCGGTTCAACATCCGCTACCCATCGGAGGCTCTCGTGCTTCAGGGAGAACATAGCCGCTGTTGAGCCGTCGGGTGACGTGAAACGCAGGTACACTTGCTCCGAAGGAAACCGATCCACAACCTCTCGCACGCAGCCTCTGGCGGCCACAGCAGCCAGAACCAGAAGGCATAGAACGATGGCAGACACTTTCAGGATGTTCCTCATGATTCGGCCTCCTTCAGCACCCGGCAAGCATCCGATTGGTGCGCATATGACACCGAGTCTCAGCTCGACTCCTACTCTATGACCCAATGATCGTCTCTGATGTGTGAACATCCTGGGGCATACGATGACCCGTTCACCATTGCCTTCCGGCCGGAAATCAGTATGATATCCCCAAGAATCCTGCTGCCCTCCTCTGTTAGTTGTTACGTTAAGGTCTGACCCTCATAGCGGACCCTCATAGCGGTGCCCACTGTATGGGACGATGAGGACAGAGCCTCTTGCTAGAGTTTTGCCGCAAGCATACGAACGATGTCAAGCGGATCCTGCTTGGCCCGCTTCAACGTTTCACGGAGCTGGACCTGATCTTGACGGGCCTCTGGCTTGATCTTCCCTGTGACAATGGGCGAATCCGTTCCCGTTGGTTTGAGCGGTTCCTCTTTGACTGCACGCATGAAATCCCAGGCGTCCTGCTCGTCGAAGCGGCCCACGACCAGCTTGAGCCGATCGGGCAGGGCCAAGACCTGGTAGCCGGGCTCCAGACGGACCAGGACCGGCCCGACGAAGCGTAGATTCGAAGGACTTGGCTCACGGACATAGGCCTGTGCATCGGCCTCACAATTCGCACAGAACCGTGCTGGCAGCACAGGATTGGAATTCGGGTCGTCAGCCCAGATCTCCCGCATCAGGAGCTCGAAGGGGGAGTAATACGCGTACATGATGCAGGACTTCTCCAGGCAATGCCCGCCAGCGGAGTGCGTTGGATTTCGGCCGAGGCCGAGGAGGTGGCCGGCCTCATGTTGCAGGAGCTGCCCCCACAGCCGCGAGACCTTGGGGGCCTTCAAGGGCCCGTTGACCTGTGGGTCGGCGTAAACAGACGCGGGATAGGGTAGGAGCTCGGCATGAGGGAACTCCAACTTGGCCTTGAGGCTGGGGGTAGTGGTCGAAGCGACGCCAGGGCCTGGATCGCGACTGAGGGCGGCATCGAAGAACAGAACGTAGATGAACGCGGCTGGGGATTCGCTGGCATCCTGGTGAGGTCCGGCCAGGTACTTCCTGGCCAGCGACCCTGGAGCGATGCCGCGGGCTTGGTCGCGAGGGATCACGCTGTCGCGCACGATCTGAATACCAGCCGGTTTGGTGCAGTGGGCCGTCAGAAAGTCCTGCAGACTCCGAAGGGATTCGTCATCCGGGGCCATGCCCTCCACGGTATCCACTTCCACGTAAAGCCGGGAGTAGGGAGTCGATTGGATGAAGAGCAAATAGGGCTTCCAGAAGTTCGTACGGGCGACCGGGTCGACTAGCCTGCCTGGCTCCGAAGAACAACCCAGAAGGCCTAATAGAATGCCACAACCAACACAGAAGACGTGCAGAACACCCTGTGATGACATTCGTTGAACCACTCGTACTGGCCCACTTTCACACTCTTCCATACATTCCTTTGAAGGGCATACAATGGTTTGACATCCACGTTGCCTGGGCTGACCCCCTCCATCTGACAGTTAGACCGTCGGGCGGTCCGGCCGGGACTCCGTCTACCCCAGGTCCTCGGCCCGTTGCCGGATATAGGCCTGGAGCGAGGTCCGGATGGTCTCGTCTCGAAGACCGAACTCGATGTTGGTCTTGATGAACCCCTCCTTGTCGCCGATGTCGCAACGCCGGCCCTCCAGCCTCTTTCCATACATGGGCTGTTGCCTGACCATGGCCCGCATGGCGTCCGTGAGCTGGATCTCCCCGCCCTTGCCCGGGGCCGTGGACTCCAGGAAGTCGAAGATCTCCGGGGTGAACACGTACCGTCCTGCAGAGTGGCGAGGGGGTCCAGAAGGACGCTCTGCGAAGCCGCCTAATGCCCCAGGCGCGGTTCCTTCGCTTGTGGCCATTTCGTTCTCCCGACGCACGAACCGGCGGTGCAGATACCCCTCATTTGAACACTCTTGGCCTCATCCTAGCGCCCATGCCCTGGCCGGTCAACCCTTGGGAGGTACTTCAGGCGGACTGTGCTGGCGGGAGCGCCTGGGTTGACGGGCCAAAGGACAACCCGTTGCACTGTGGTCCTTTGCCTCTACTACCTGTCTACCTGGCTACCCGACTACCTGTCTACCTGTGTCGCCAGCCTCCGGCTCCCTTCGCTTACCATCCTACCCTCTCACCATCTTACGTTCTCTCCGTTCACCGTCCGACCGTCGGACTGTCGGACCGCGCAGCTACGGCCCTGCGACCTGGATCTGGTCGAACCAGAACTGCATGCCATCGAGGCTGTGGTACTCGGATGCGATCTCGAACCGATCCACTGCGGTCCAGTCGAACCGGCCCTGGGGATTGAACCACCCGTTGTCCCAGGAGCCGTGCTCCGTGAAGTCGGCCAGCGGGATCCGGACGCGGTGCCAGGCCCCGTCCCATGCGGAACGGGCCTGGTCGAGCCGCACGCGGATCCGCCACGGGTGGTCGTCGGGACCTGTCTTGGTGTCCACAAACCGGAGGTCCAGCCTGGAGCCGGGCGAGTCCCCGCGGGCCCAGAGCTCCACCGCATAGCCTTGCCGGACCAGGACGGAGAGGTCCTTGTCCGGCGTGAAGTTGAAGCCGACCTGATGGTACTGGCCCGATCCGGTCCAGTGGATGCAGTACTTGCCCTGGGCAGGGCCGGCCCCGTGGTAGTAGTCGAGCGTGCCGTCTCCAACCGAACTCGACGCCACGCAATGGGGGGCCACGTAATCCGTGTACAAGGCAAATCCTGCTGAATCGGGCTCAAGCACGTAGTCGGTCTGGGCCGGGCAGTTGAAATCCAAGGCTGCAACCAGAGGGCCATTCAGGTCGTGCTCGAACAGGTCATTGCCGCCCGCCTCAAAGAGGCCGAATCCGCCCGTATAGTCCCACGTGGTCCAGGCAATGCCCCTCTCTTCAAGGGCCTCCCGCACGAGCCTGTACCACGCCACCCGCTGCGCAGGGTCGCTGTTGGGCATGTACACCCCGAACTCGCCGCAGAACAGCCTCGCGGTCCACCGCCGCTGGGCCTGGAAGGACACGGCCCGATCCAGGAGCTGCCGCACGCGCGCGGCCGTGCCCTCTGTCTTGTAGCTCACGTTCAAGGCCCCTTCCACCCATGACCCGATCAGGTCGTTGGGACAGGCCGGCATGGCGTGCGGGTCATAGGGGAACGGGACCCCTGCCAGGGACACCATGGACGGGCTGCTCCAACTGGCCCCCTGGTGGGTGAACAGGAATGGGTCGTAGAAGTGGAAGGTGTAGATCAGGTTGGGATCCTTGATCTCGGGCATGTACTTCAGGTTGTTGTAGCTGTTCCAGCCTGCAGGGCCGATGATGATCGTGTGGCGGGAGTCCACGGATCGGATGGCTTCCACGACCTGCTGCTGGATCGCATTCCAAAGGACGTCCTCGATACCGTGGGGCTCATTCAGGACCTCGTAGATCAGGTACCTGGACCGGTCCCGGTAATGGCGGGCCATCTGGGCCCAGACCCGCACGAGGATCGCTCCGATGTTCGGTCCCGTGTCGCTGGCAGGGCGAAAGCAGCGGTTGCT
>JAGOQT010000325.1 GCA_018007255.1 Phycisphaerae bacterium
CCGGAACCCCGGTACGTGGACGCGATCGGGAGCGACTTCGTGGTCGTGGGCAACGTGGAGGTCGTCGTCCCTCTGATTGGCGAGGACTTCGCGGCGGTGACCTTTGCGGACACGGGGATCGTCGACACCGGCGGATGGCGGTTCTCCGTGGGGGCCGGCGTCCAGATCTTGATCCCCCAGCTCTTCCGTGAACTGCCGCTTCGGTTTGAGTACGGTTATCCGGTGGTCACCGAAGACTGGGACGACACCCAGCGGTTCAACTTCACGATGGGGGGGCTGCTCTTCAGGTAGACCGTCATGACCCTATCGAAACGGGCAACGAGGAAAGGAAGGATATGAAGGCGACAACGGCACTGGTCTTGTGTGGGGTCGTGGGGAGTCTGGTCCTCTCGGCGGGATACGGCGGGCGAGGTGCCCTTAGGGCCCAGCCCTCCCCTTCCGACCCGCTCCAGCGGATCGGCGTGGTCAGCGTGAGCAGGATCATGCGGCAGTCCCAGCGGTACGAGGCCTATGAGAGGGAGATGACCGCGGAACAGGACAGGATCAACGGCGACATGGCCAAGATGAGCCAGGAGATCGAAGCCGAGCAGGGCAGACTCAAGGCCTTCAAGCAGGGCAGCCAGGAGTTCCTGGAGCACTACAAGCTCCTGCTGGAGAAGCAGGCGCGGTTCCAGACCACGGACAAGTACGAGAAGGACGCCTTAGCCGTCCGGGAGAGGCAGTGGAATGAACAGCTCTTCAAGGAGATCCTGGAGGCCACGGCCAAGGTTGCGGAGCAGAAAGGCCTGGGCCTGGTGCTGGAGCGGACGGAGCCGGACTTTCCCATCCCGCCGGATCTGCTCCCATCCAAAATCAGCACCTACAAGGTGCTCCATGCCAAGGGTTGTGTGGACATCACCGCGGATGTGTTGGCCATGGTGGATGGAAAGTAGGCACCCGAGGGCGTGAGAAGACGATGGAGATGACCCTTCAAGAACTGGCCGGGCGACTCCGGGCCAAGCTGGTACCCGCAGACGCGCAGGGAACGGTCATGGGGGTCGGGCCTCTGGACACGGCCGGGCCGGATCAGTTGACGTTTGCCTCGCAGGAGCGGCACCGGGCCATGGCCCGGACGTGCCGGGCCGCCGCCGTTCTCGTCAAGGCCCCGATGGAGGATGTGGACAGGCCGCAACTGATCGTGGAGAGCGTGGATGCGGCGCTGATCGAGGCCCTCCGGTTGTTCGCGCCGCTGCTCCGCCCCGCCCCCGAGGGGACCGATCCCAGCGCACGGGTCAGCCCCCGGGCACACGTGGGCCGGCCCGTCTCCATCGGCCCCTGTGTCGTCGTCGAGGACGGTGCGCGGATCGGCGACCACACCGAGATCGGGGCCGGGTGCAAGATCGGCCAGGGCGCCCAGATCGGCCACCATACCCGTCTGGATGCCAATGTCGTGGTCTATCACGGTTGTCGGATTGGGGACCACGTCGTGATCCAGGCCAACAGCACCATCGGCTCCACGGGCTTCGGCTACGCCGTGATCGACGGCGTCCCGCGCCTGATCCCGCACAACGGGGGCGTGATCATCGAGGATTTCGTGGAGATTGGCGCGAACTGCTGCATTGACAGGGCCAAGTTCGCCCATACCATGATAGGGGCCGGGACCAAGCTGGACAACTTGGTGCAGGTGGGTCACAACGTCGTGATCGGCAAGTGTTGTCTGATCTCGGCCCAGGTCGGTATCGGCGGCAGCAGTCGGATCGGAGACGGGGTCGTCCTGGCCGGACAGGTGGGTCTGGCCGATAACCTCAAGATTGGATCTCGGGTCATGATCGGCGCCCAAGCGGGGGTCATGGACGACGTTCCGGAAGGAGAGAAGCGATACTGGTCGCCGGCCCTGGAGCAGGGTGAGGCCATGCGGATCATCGGAGAGGTGCTGAGGCTGCCCAGGACCGTCAAGCGGCTCAAGGAACTGACCAAGAGGGTCGAGCGTCTTGAAGCACCAGAAGACCATCAAGGGTGAGGCCAAGCTCTCGGGCAGGGGTCTGTTCGGCGGTGAGGAGGCCAAGGTGGTCTTCCGCCCGGCTCCGGACGACACGGGGGTCGTGTTCATCCGGGCCGATGTGGAGGACTCTCCCCGGGTCCGCGCCATCGCCCCCAACCTCACGGAGAGCGCACGGCGCACGACCCTGAAGAAGGGTTCAGCCTCCATCGACACCGTGGAACACTGTTTGGCCGCGGTGGCCGGCCTGGAGATCGACAATCTGTTTGTGGAGGTGGACGGACCGGAAATGCCGGCGCCGGATGCCAGCGCTGCGGCGTATGTCCAGGTCCTCAAGCGGGCCGGCTTGGTCGAGCAACAGGCCTCTCGCAAGGAGTTCATCGTGCGGGAGCCTGTGGCCGTCTCGACCGACGAGGCATCCATTTTTGCCCTGCCCGCAGAAGGGAGTGACAAGGGGTTGAGCATCACCTTCGACCTGGACTATGCGGGCCACACGGGCATCGGCCGGCAGACCTACGGATGTCGCGTGACGCCCGAGATCTTCGAGCGGAATCTGGCCCCGGCCAGGACCTTTCTGCTGGAGGCGGAGGCCCGGCAGTTCCAGGCCCGCGGCATCGGACGGCACATCGGCCCCAAGGACGTCCTGGTGATCGATTCCGACGGCCCGATTCGCAACAGCTACCGGTTTCCCAACGAATGCGTGCGGCACAAGATCGTGGATCTCATCGGGGACCTCGTCCTGGTGGGCCGGCCCTTGTGCGCCCGGATCGTCGCGCACAAAAGCGGGCACACCCTGAACCAACACCTGGTCCATCGGCTCTACCAACCCGCGCAGCGCCAGGATCGCATCGAGAAGCAGGGCACCGAGGCCATCCTGGACATCCGCCGGATCCAGAAGATCCTGCCCCACCGCTATCCCTTCCTGCTGGTCGACCGGATCGTGGAGATCGAAGGGGACACGCGGATCAAGGGGATCAAGAACGTGACCTACAATGAGTTGTTCTTCCAGGGCCATTTCCCCACCACGCCCATCATGCCGGGGGTGTTGATCCTGGAGGCCCTGGCCCAGGTCTCGGGCCTGCTCTTCGCCCAGCGCCTGGAGCACACCGGGAAGCTGGGGGTGATCCTGAGCATGGACGGCGTCAAGTTCCGAAGGGCCGTGGTGCCCGGGGATCAGTTGGTCTTGTGCGCGGAGACCGTCCGGCTGCGGCGTCGGACTGCGCACTGCAAGTGCACAGCCTGGGTGGGGGATGCGGTGGCGGCCGAGGCCGAGGTCAAGTTCATGTTGATCGACGAGTTGGCGTATCAAGAACAGGGACAGCCTTCAGAGGCCTGATCCAGGTTGCTGGGACGGGCGGCATCCCGCAGGAAGAGATCGGAACACATGGCCAAGATACATCCGACGGCGGTGGTGGACAAAGGGGCGGTGCTGGATCCGACCGTGGTGGTCGGTCCCCATTGCGTGATCGGCAAGGGGGTCCAGATCGGTGCCGGCACGGTCCTCGGCGCGCAGGTGGTGATTGAAGAAGGGGTCCTCCTCGGCCGGAACAACCACGTGCGCGCCCACTGTGCGATCGGCGGTCGTCCGCAGATCCTGAGCCTCGGGAGAGAGGCCCCGGTCGGCGGGGTCATCATCGGAGACCACAATGTCCTCGGCGAGCAGGTCACCATCCACTGCAGCCCTGTCCCGGGCCGGGTCACCCGCATGGGCAGCCACAACTTCCTCATGGTGGGTTCGCACCTGGGGCACGACTGCACGCTGGAGGACCGCATTGTCCTGACGAACTTCGTGCAACTGGCCGGCCACTGCCATCTGGAGACGGGGGTTTGGCTCAGTGGTCTGGTGGGGCTTCACCAGTTCGTGACCGTCGGTCGATGGGCGTATGCGGGGGGCATGTCCGTTCTCACGCGGGACGTTCCCCCCTTTGTGATCGTGTGCGGCAGCTATCCCACCCGCGTGCGGGGGGTCAACACGCGGGGTCTGAGGCGGGCGGGCATGAGCGTCGAACAGCAGCAACGGATCATCGAGGCGTACCGACGGCTCTACCGCCGGGGCGGGACCCTGTTGGAGAACGCCCGCCGGCTGGCGGAAGAGCAGGGCCTCGACGAGAACGTGCGGGCCATGACCGAGGCCATCGAGCGGAGCAGCCAGCACCGGTTCGGCCGATACTTGGAGTCGTTCCGGCACGCCCGGTCCTGACCGCCCGCGGCCTGGCAGGGTCCCCCAGAACAGGAGAGCCTTGGACATGGAGGTGATTCGGACAGCGGTCGTCGGCGCAGGGAGGATGGGGGCGATCCACGCCAGGGTCTGCCACAGCCTTCCCGGGGTGCGGTTGGTGGCGATTGTGGACAGCGATCCGGCAAGGGCCGGCGCCCTGGCCGGGCAGTTCGGTTGTCGGGCCTGCACCTCGTGCGAGGAGATCCTTGACCAGGTCGATGCCGTGACCCTGTCGGCCCCGACGGTGACCCACCTGAGCCTGGCCGAGGTCTTCCTGAGGCGTCGGATTCCGGTGCTCGTGGAGAAGCCCCTGGCCGCGACGGTCTCGGAGGGCAGGCGGATCGTGGCCTTGGCCGGCCGGTTCGACACCGTGGTGGCCGTCAGACACTCGGAGCGGTGCAACCCGGCGGTGCAGGCCATGCGACCCCTGGCCGTGGAGCCTCGATTCATCGAG
>JAGOQT010000326.1 GCA_018007255.1 Phycisphaerae bacterium
GCCCAACGGCAAGGACGGGCCGGGCGTCGAGTTGCTGCCTGTGCCCGAGTCCATGGACTGGGACCGGTGGCTGGGTCCTGCCCCGTACAGACCGTATCAGAACTTCACCACGGACGGCAAGCGGACCGTGCACTACCAGTGGAGGGGGATCCTGGATTACTCGGGCGGGACCCTGACCGACTGGGCCGGCCACCACGTGGACATTGCCCACTGGGGGCTCGGCCTCGAGCACACCGGCCCCGTGGAGGTCGAGGGCCGCGGGGTGTATCCCACGCAGGGGATCTACAACGCGCCCAAGGTCTATCGCTGCACGTGCCGGTACGCCGACGGCCTGGAGATGATTGTGGCCAACACGGCCCAGCAGCCCCGCGGCATGGGCGTGGTGTGGCACGGAGACCAAGGCTGGATCCACGTGGACCGGGGCAATCGTCTGTTTGCCTCGTCCGACCGGATCCTCCGCTCGCCCATCGGACCCAACGAGATCCGGCTCTACCGCAGCGACCACCACCAGGGCAACTTCTTGGAGTGCGTGCGGACGCGGCGTCCCGCCATCACCCCGGTCGAGACCGCGCACCGGTCGGTCTCCGTGGGGCACCTGTGCGAGATCGCCATGCTCGTGAGCCGGCCCCTCCGCTGGGACCCCGCGGCCGAGCAGATCCAGGGTGACCCCGAGGCCTCGCGCCTGCTGTCGCGGCCCATGCGGAGCCCGTGGTACCTGATGTGAAAGGAGGTCCTTCAATGGGATCAGCTACACGGTATAGTCCAATGGTCTTGATGGCCGTCCTGACGGTCCATTCCTCCTGGGCCGCGGTCAGCACCGAGGAGGTCGCCAAGATCGAGCAGGCCATGCCCTCCTCGCCCGTGGTCCAGCCCGCGCAGCCCAGGAAGCTGCTGGTCGTGAACCTCTGCGGTCCGCGGGGATTCAAGCACAGCAGCATCCCCTATTGGGACAAGGTCCTGGAGGTCATGGCCGCCAAGACCCGGGCCTTCGAGGTGACGTTCTCCTCGGACATGGCCGTGTTCTCCGCGGAAACCCTCAAGGCCTACGACGGGATCTGCTTCAACAATACCACCGCGCTGGTCTTCACGGACGACCAGAAGAAGGCCCTGATGGACTTCGTCCGATCCGGCAAGGGGCTCGTCGGGATCCATGCGGCCACGGACAACTTCCCCGGTTGGGAAGAGGCCTCTCACATGATCGGCGGCCGGTTCGTCAAACACCCCTGGACGTCCGACAAGACCGTGACCGTCCGGATCGACGACCCGGGCCACCCCCTGACCAAGCCCTTCGCAGGCAAGGCCTTCAAGGTCACGGACGAGATCTACGTCACCCACCCTCCTTTCTACGGCCGGGACAAGCAGCGGGTCTTGATGAGCCTGGACATGTCCGACCCGAATACCCTCAACGTCCGAGGCGTCACGCCCCAGGACCACGACACGGGGATCAGTTGGATCAAGCCGTTCGGCCAGGGCCGGGTCTTCTACGGCTCGCTCGGGCACAACCACCCCATCTGCTGGAACCCCCAGATCCTGGCCCACTACCTGGCTGGGATCCAATTCGCACTGGGCGACCTCAAGGCAGACGCCACGCCGCTGCCTGCCCCCAAGGGCCCGCAGGCCAAGGACGGGGTATCCTCCCCTTTTGAGGAACGGGTCCAGAAGGCCGCCGCCTATGACTTCGGCAAGGGGCCCGAGGCCCTCTGGACCATCGAGCAGTCCATCCGTGAAATGAAGCCCTCCGAGTATCCGGTCGCGGAACAGTGCCTGCTCAGGGCCCTCCGGGCAGGCGGCTCTACGGGCTGGATCGATTTCCTGTGCAGGCAACTGGGCGTGGTCGGCTCGGAGGCCTCGGCGGAGATCCTGATCCCCATGCTCAGGCAGGAGGACACCGCGGACATGGCCCGATACGCCTTGGAGCGGATCGGGACCCCTGGGATCCGGAATCGGGTCCGCCAGGTCCTGTCCGAGGTCCCTGCCCGGACCCGGGTCGGGATCTGCTCCACGCTGGGGACCTGGCGCGATCCCGACGCGGTCGAGACCCTGTCCGGATTCCTGAAGGGCCGGGATGAGGACCTCCGGCTCGCTGCGATCGCAGCCCTGGCACGCATCGGGACCGAAACCGCAGCCCAGCCCCTGGTCGAGGCTCTGGGCCGGACATCGGGTCCGGCCCGAGACCGGGTCTCGGAGGCCTGCCTGAAGGCCGCCCAGACCATGGCCCGCGAAGGCAAGGGCCCGCAGGCGGGGCAGATCTACAAGCAGGTCTACGAGGCTGGATCCTCGAGCCGCATCCGCGCCGCGGCACTCGCCGGGCGGATCGAGACCGATCGGGCCCAGGCAGGGCCGATCCTCCTTTCGGCCCTCCGACAGCCGGATCAGGACCTGGTCGTGGCGGCCTGTCCGATGATCTCCCAGATCAGGGATCCTGATCAGCGAAGGCAGTTGGCCGAATTCCTGCCCAAGGTCCCCGAGGCAGGCACGGTCGCGATGTTGACCGCCCTGGCCCAGACCGGAGACCGGGGCCTCTGTGCCCAGGTCCTGTCCGCTGCACGGACGGAGAAGGGCGATGCCCAGGTTGCCGCAGTCCGGGCCCTGGGGCCGTTGGGCGACAAGACCGCAGTGAGTCCCCTCGTTGCAGTCGCGGCCTCATCCCAAGGTGAGCTGAGACAGGCTGCCAGGGACAGCCTGGCCCAGATCTGGGGCGATCAGGTGGACGCGGAGATCGTGCGGACGGTCCGGACCGCTGAGGCCCCGATCCAGAGGGAGTTGATCCGGGCGATCCGGGCAAGGGGGACCCAGGGGGCCAGTGACACCCTGATCCGCATCGCCACCCAACAGGACGCGGAGGCCCGCGCCCAGGCCCTGCTGGCCCTGGGCGAGCTGGGCACGGCCCAAGACCTGGCGGCCGTGGCCGGCCTGCTCCTGAAGGCCCCGAGCCAGGAGCTCGAGGATGCGGTCGTGGCCATCGGGCAGCGGGTGGAGGACGCCTCGACCCGCTCCGACCCTGTGCTGGCCCTCTTGGATGGGGCCAGGGACCCAACGGCTCGGGGCGCGGTGCTCCGCGTGCTCGGACGCCTGGGCAGCGACAAGGCCCTGCCCATCCTGCTGAGGGAGATGGGCTCGGCGGACTCGGGACTTCGGACCGAGGCCGTGCGGGCCCTGGCCGCATGGCCGGGCCCCGCACCCATGCAGGACCTCTGGCAGGTGGCCACCACCGCAACCGACCTGACGCAGCACGTGCTCGCCCTTCGAGGCTATGTCCAGATGGTGGGGATGCCTTCCGACGTGCCGGCCGCCCAGAAGGCGGGGAGGCTGGGCCAGGCCATGGCTGTGGCCCGGCGGGCGGACGAGAAGAAGCTGATCCTCTCGGTCCTGGCCCAGTGCGCGTGCGTGGAGGCCCTGGACCTGGCCGCCTCGGCCCTGGCCGACCCGGCCCTGAAGGCCGAGGCAGGGATGGCCATTGCGGCGATCGGCCCCTCGGTGATGGCCGATCACGGGGACAAGGTCGGGACCCTCCTGAACCGGGTCCTTGCAGAGACGGACAATCGCTCGCTCCAGCAGAGGATCAATCAGATCCTCAAACGCCAAAATTGAGCACCACGACATCGATCAGGGGGATCCGTATGAGTCTATCGAGACGAGAGTTCCTGGGCAGCGTTGCAGCGGGGGCGGCCACGCTCCCCTTCGTGCCCGGCAGGGTGCTGGGTCAGGCAGGCCAGACCCCGCCCAGCGAGAAGCTCAACATCGCAGGCGTGGGCGTAGGCGGCATGGGCGCAAGCAACCTCAAGGCCGTCGAGAGCCAGAACATCGTGGCCCTGTGCGACGTGGACGATGCGAAGGCCGCGGAGACCTACAAGAGGTACCCCGGCGCCAGGACGTTCCGCGATTACCGCAAGATGCTCGATGCCCTGGGCAAGGAGATCGACGCGGTCATCGTGGCGACCCCGGACCACACCCACGCGGTCGTGGCCCTGGAGTGCATGAAGCGAGGCAAGCACGTGTACGTCCAGAAGCCCCTGACCCGCACCGTGGCCGAGGCCCGCGCACTCACGGAGGCGGCCCGCACCTACAAGGTCGTGACCCAGATGGGCAACCAGGGGGCGTCCGGCGAGGGCGTGCGCCTGATGTGCGAGTGGATCTGGGACGGGGCCATCGGCCCGGTCCGCGAGGTCCATGCCTGGACCAACCGGCCGGTCTGGCCCCAGGGCCTGGATCGGCCCAAGGACACCCCGCCCGTGCCTGCGACCCTGGACTGGGACCTGTGGATCGGGCCTGCGCCGATGCGGCCCTATCATCCGGCCTACCACCCCTGGAACTGGCGGGCCTGGCAGGACTTCGGCACCGGGGCCCTGGGGGACATGGCCTGCCACATCCTGGATCCGGTCTTCAAGGCCTTGAAGTTGAGATATCCCACCAGCGTCTGTGCGAGCGTGTCCACGCAGTGCAGGGAGATGTGGAAGGTCTGGGAGAACACGGAGTCCTATCCGCTGTCCACCATGGTACACTTCGACTACCCGGCCCGCGGGGACATGCCGCCCCGCGGGCCGGGTAGTCGAAGTGTACCATGGTGGACAGCGGATAGGACTCCGTGTTCTCCCAGACCTTCCACATCTCCCTGCAC
>JAGOQT010000327.1 GCA_018007255.1 Phycisphaerae bacterium
GAACATGTCCGGCGGCATCTCCACGCCATAGGCCTTGAGCCGGTTCACGAGGTTGGGCCGGACTCCGCAGACCTCGAAGTCCCCGTACGCGTTGCCCTTCTCATCCACGCCCTTCTGGTTGTAGTGGAACAGGTCGTGCAGGCAGATCACGTCGCCCTCCATGCCCGTGATCTCGCAGATCTGCACGATCTTGCGGGCCCCTCCGAACAGGCGGCCCAGGTGGATCAGGAGCTGGAGCGCGGAGGCGGTCTGGTCGCGGATCGTGTGCACAGGGAAGTTGAGGCCTGCCATGCTGACCATGTTCTCGATCCGTCGCAGCGCGTCCCGCGGGTTGTTCGCGTGCACGGTGGTCATGGAGCCCTCGTGGCCTGTGTTCATGGCCTGGAGCATGTCCAGGGCCTCTGCGCCGCGGACCTCGCCGATGATGATCCGGTCCGGACGCATGCGGAGGCTGTTCCGGAGCAGGTCCCGCTGGGTGACCTCGCCCCTGCCCTCCAGGTTGGACGGCCGGGTCTCCAGGCGCACCACGTGCGGCTGCTGGAGCTGCAGCTCGGCTGCATCCTCGATGGTCACGACCCGCTCCCCGGCCGGGATCCACCTGGACAGGGCGTTCAGGAACGTGGTCTTTCCAGTCCCGGTCCCGCCCGAGATCAGGATGTTCGTCTTGCACCGGACGCAGGCCTCCACAAACACGGCCATCTCAGGCCTGAGGGTGTCGATCTCGATGAGCTTCTCCATGTCCAGGGGATTGGCCGCGAACCGCCGGATGCTCAGTGCAGGACCGTCCAGGGCCAGGGGCGGCACGATCGCGTTGACGCGGGACCCGTCCGGCAGTCGGGCATCCAGCATGGGCGTGCTCTCGTCGACCCTGCGCCCCACGTGGTCTGCGATCCTGCGGATGACCCGCATGAGGTGGTCGTTGTCCAGGAAGGTCGCGTCCGTAGCCTCGAGACGGCCACGGCGCTCGATGTAGACCTTCTTGGGTCCGTTCACCAGGATGTCGCTCACGTAGGGGTCGCGGAGGAACTCATCCAACGGGCCATACCCGAAGACCTCGTCCATGACCTCGTGGATCACCTGCTGCTTCTCCGGGCCGGACAGGGGGATCCCCTCTTCTCGCAGGAGGACGTCGATCCGCTCCGCGCACTGGGCGTGCAGCTTGTCAATGGGCACGCGGCTGGCCTCGGTCAGGTTCATGGCCTGGATGAGCTTGCGGTGGAGCTTGGCCTTGAGCTGAAGCGAGCCCTCGGGGTCTGTTCTAGCTGCGATTCGGTCGGTCGGCTTGTCTGGCACGTCAGGCCCCTCCTGTTTGAGGCTGTTCGTTGGACGTCAACTGCAGGACCCGGTCCGCAATCCTACGGAGGTCCCTGCGCAGGCCGGACCACTTCGCCACGTCGGCCAGGGGCTGGCCTCGGTTGAGGCTCAGCACGGCCTTGCGCCAGTCGGCCCGCGCCGGATACACCGCGTCCAGCCCAAGGGCCTTCTGGATCTCCCCTATGCCCAGTTGGCCTCCCCGTCTGCCGACCTGGTTGGCCAGGACCAGGATGCGGTCCGGGGCCAATCCGGACTCCTTCAGCAGGGCGACCATGGACTTGGCAAACGAGGTGTCCCGGAGCGTGGGACGCAGCACCAGGATGATCGCGCGGCTCACAGAGGCCAGGCCCTGAACCGCCTTCCTGGGCAGGCGGGGGGCGTCTGCGATCACATACCCATAGGACTCGCGGCAGACATCCAGGACCTGGTGCAGGCGGTCGTACTCCATGGGCCGGTCCCTGTCCGCCTCTGCCGCGGCCGGGCTCAGGAGCACGTCCAGCCCATCGGCTGCATGGACCACGCTCGACTCGATCAGGTTCCGGTCTATCGTATCCTCGCGGCTGAGGATGTGGGCGATCCCGTAGCTGCCCTGGACGTTCAGGTGGTGGCCAACCGGCCCGTAGTACGGGTCCAGGTCCACCACGACCACGGGCTTCTTGGTCTCCATCCTGAGCTCCGCGGCCAGTTTGACCGCCACGGTGGTTGCACCGCAGCCCCCGCTGCACGAGAGCACGGAGATCACATCCCCGAGCCCTGACGCTGCCTCAGCATCCACCAGGAGCAGGCGGTCCAGAACCCCGCCCAGCTCGGTCTTGATCGCGGTCTTACGCAGGAAGTGCCTTGCGCCTGCCTGCATGGCCTGAAGCACAAGGGCCTCGTTGAACTCCCGCGACACGACCACGAAGAGCATGCCGGGATGGGTCCTGACGGTCTTGCTCAGCTCGAAGAACACCTGCTGCGAGTGGCCGTCGATATCGACGATGGCGATGTCCCTCCTCTCGCTGTCACCGGTCTTGGCCAGGTGGGACCGCACCTCCTGGATGGTCCGGTAATGGCTCACGGCGAGCCGGGCAGGACCGGACCTCAGGGCCGCCTCCACGGCAGCCACGGTCTGGTCATCCTCTGTCAGCAACAGCACCTGTGCCGGCTTCATACCGGGGCGTCTCCTTGTTCCTGCCCACTACCTGGCCCGATCCGTCCAGAGAGATGTATCGGCTGGATCGGGTCCGGTCTCCATGGCCTCCACCCTGGCATGCCTGTGACGTCCGCGGGCGTGCAGTTAAGGCGGCGTACGGCCGGCCTACTTGTCTTCCCCGCCTGTGTCGGGCTGTGCCTCGGTCTGGACCGCCTGATCGCCCGCAGCCAGCTCGGCCGCACCGCCTTCCCCCTCAGTACCTCCTCCCTGGTTGGGCAATGGCTCAGTTTGGCCCGCGGGCTCGACGAGCCGCATCCCGGGTGTCCCCGCATCGGCCTTGGGGGCTGTATCCTCCTGGCACGTGGCCTGGGCAGCACATGCCACCTCGGCACGACCCTGCTCCCCATAGTCATCCCAGGCCCCAGGGCCCACGAGCCGGTCGAGTCCCCTGGCCCTGAGCCACTCGCGACTGACCGGATCGATCTTCGCAGGGGTCTGGCCCTCCAACAGGCCCAGGACGTACATCTCCCAGTCGTTCGGCTCCGTGTGGGCGACACCGGGCAGGGGCGGGGTCTGGGCCACGGACATCGGCTCGACCAGGGATGCCGTGACAAAGATCACCAGCTCGGTCTCCTCGCTCTTGTACCGAATCGAGCGAAAGAGCGGGCCCAGCACGGGCAGGTCCCCCAGGCCCGGGACCCGCGAGTTGTACGCGGCATTGGACCTGCGGAGCAGGCCCGCCATGGCAAAGGACTGGCCGCTCTTGAACTCCAGGGTCGCCTCTGCCCTGCGCGTGGTCAGGCCGGGCACGGAATAGCCCTGGATCGACAGTGCCCCCACGTCGGTCAGCTCGCTGACCTCCTGGACCGCGCGCAGGCGGATCGCGCCGTCGCCCAGGACCACGGGTCTGAAGGACAGGAGCACGCCGAACTGCTTGTACTGGATCGTGATGGTCTGGCCCCCGCCGCCCCCGCTGGTCTGGGGCACGGGTATGGGGAACTCGCCGCCTGCCAGGAAGTTCGCCTCCTCACCGCTGAGCGCAACCAGGGTCGGGCTGGCCAGGATCCGCATGTACTGGTTCTCTGCCAGGGCCTGGAGCCACACCTCCATGTTGGCCTTTGGAAACCCCGCGAACAAGGTCACGGACGATCCGCCTGGGATACCGCCCTCCGCGGTGCCCCAGATCAGGTCTTCAAAGCTCTCGGGCGTGGGGAATGTCTGGCCTGCCGGCCCGATGTCCATGTCCGGCACAATGCCCCCGACCTTCTGGCCAAAGAAGAAATCGTCGTCCGTGCCCATGAAGTTCACGCCCAACTGGCGGATAGCAGCGCGGCTGACCTCTGCAACGCGGACCTGCAGTTGG
Organism: Phycisphaerae bacterium; assembly: GCA_018007255.1. GTDB lineage: Bacteria > Planctomycetota > Phycisphaerae > Sedimentisphaerales > Anaerobacaceae > DTPU01. The sequence goes on from JAGOQT010000327.1 coordinate 3,813, forward strand.
ACCTGCTGCACACCGGCCACGCTGGTCATGTTCACAAACGGGGTCTTGGTCTTCTCGAGGTACTCCTTGAGCTGGACCGCCTGGTCCGCGGTGCGGAGAAGGCCCTTCACGAGCAGGACCTCGCCCGAGTCCGTCACAGCGATCTGGGCAGTGGGGAAGAGCTGTCGCAGGCTGTTCCGGACGTCCTCCGTGTCCAGGCGCACGACCACACGCCTCTGCCAGGTCCTCTGCGCATCCTCCTCGCTCCACAGGATGAGGTCCGTGACGCCGACCTTGACGCCCTGAAGCAGGATCTGCTGCGGCGTCAGGACTTGCACGTCCGCAACCCTGGGGTCCGTGACCGCCACGCGCACAGTGGGCCACGGGGCCCGCACCACAACCGACCTGCCCGCAACCAGGGCAATCGGCTCGGGGTCCGCATCGGCCTGGGCCCACACGGCCCCACCCACGCCCACAACACAGAGAACGGCTGCCAGCACCTTGGAGAGATGACCTCGCATCGTTGTTCCCCTTCCTGAGTCAACCATGATCGTCGTCCCTGAACAGACCATCGAGCACCCGGGCCGGGCACTACCGCCCGCAGGTCGCGCCCCCTCGTCACCCGCCCCTGGCCTCGCCCGCCGGCTCAGGCTGGGGCTGGTCGCCTCTCTCGAACTCGGCATCCTGGGTCTCCCGGCCTCGAATGACCGTGATCACCACCGGCTTGGGTGGAAGGACCAAGGGCGGGGGCGACTGCACCTTGGCCGGGGTCTCGGGCATCAAGATGGGA
>JAGOQT010000328.1 GCA_018007255.1 Phycisphaerae bacterium
GGCCGCCTTCATGTCCCTATTGAACAGCCGGATCAACTCGTCGGCGGCCCGTGCATGGCTCAAGGCGGCAGGGAGGCGATGGTCCCAGAGGTCCCACGCGTAGTCGGCCGGACTGAACCGGGCGGCACGCTCCTCGGCCCGCTTCTCGTCCAGGCGCCGAAACTCCAGGGAGGGGCCCACCACCAGGGCGAATGATGCGACGCCGAGGATAGAGGCCAGGTGCTTCCGTTTCATGGGCCCGTCACTCACTGCGGCCGTAGGCGGTGTACTTCTCGATGTTCTCCGCCGTCACGAGCTCGACCGCCACGGGGACTTTCTGGGCCAAGTCCCTCTTGCCCTGCAGGTACCGGTCGGCGAATTCTGCGGCCATCCTCGCCATGGTCTTGGGGAACTGCATCCCGGTCGCCGCGATCCGGCCCGCACGGATCTCGTCGATCACGTCTTTGGCCCCGTCAAAGCCGAAGACCATCACCTGCTTGTCCTTGCCGGCCGCGGCCAGCGCCCGATAGGCACCCATGGCCATGGCGTCATTTCCGCAGAAGACCGCGTCGATGTCGGCATGGGCCTGCAGGAGCGACTCCATCACCTCCATCGCCTTTGTGCGGTCGAAATCCGCCGTCTGCTGGGCGACCATCTTCAACCCCGGATAGTGGTCGACCACGCTGTGGAAGCCATCCGAGCGGTTCTTCGTGTTGTTGTCGCCGAGCAATCCCAACAACTCGACGTAGGTGCCCTTCTCGCCGAGCCGGCGCACGAAGTACTCGCCCAGGGCCACGCAGCCCGAGAAGTTGTCCGAGAGGATCTGGCTGACGGCCACGTCGCTGGCGGAGATCTCCCGATCCATGCAGAACGTCGGGATGCCGGCGTCCTTCGCCCGCTGGACGCTGGCGATGGACCCTTCCGCGTCGGTCGGATTAAAGAGAATCGCGGCGTACCTGCCGTCGATGATCGCATCGAAATGGCTCGCCTCCGTAGCCGGCGAATTCTGGCTGTCGAACACGTCCGCCTTGTAGCCGAGTTCCTCGGCGCGGGCCTTGGCTGCGTCCTTCAGTACGACGAACCAAGGGTTGTTCAGCGTCGAGATGACCACGGCGATCCTCTTCTGCCCGTGCCCCGCTTGTTCCCGGCGACCACAGCCGACCATCAACACGGCGATGAGCGAAGCCACCACAACCCATGCGAATCGCTTCTTGGCCACTTTCACCCCTTGGGGCAAGGTCAACAGATCCGTGATGAACACGGGCTTCATCTTCACACATCGATCATCCATAAGCAACAGCAAATCAGACAGCGTACCATGGATGGTTCGTCGTCCGGATCCGCGCCGAGGTCGGTGGTGTTCATGACCCGAGGCCTCTACCCTGTCGGAGTCACTGCGGGTGCCGCCTCCACACACCAGTCTGCACGTTCGGCAAACTCCTTCTGGTAGTCCGCACGCCACTTGGAGACGCTCGAGCCGCCAGGCCCATCCACATAGTGGTTCTTGTTGCCGTCTTTCCTGAATTGTCCGCCCCAGCTTTCCCGGGTCGGATCATCGGGATCATTCAGTCCGCGGTTCGCGCTCACCAGCCACAAGAACGAAGGGGAGTCCCCCTCACACACCCCGGTGCATCCCACCCCTTCATGCGGGTACACCTCACAGAGAGGTCCGTGGCCCCTGCGAATGTGTTCGCTGACCCAGGCCAGATTCGAGATCGGATCGCTTCCGCCGAACATCCCCTGGTAAGTCTTGGCCGAGTGGATGATGAATAGCGTAGGGAAGTTGTCGCGCAGCCAGCCAATGGTGCCATCCTGGGTCGCGATTTGGTGGATACGCAACTTGCCAAAGAAGGTCTCCAACTCGGCGGCACTACGCGTGTTCTGGATCTTCCACACCGCCTGGGCGATCACGCTGCAATCCCCCCAGATGCCGACGTACACCGGACGCGGGTCCGGCTTGTCCACAATGGCAATCAGCGCATCGGAAGCCTCGCTGTCTTTGCCTTGGCCGATGTTGGCTGTGCCCTGTTGGCCCCAGGTGCCGGAGAGGCCCTGGAAGGTGACCGAGCGCAGACGGTCCGGAGTGGGATACAGAGGATCGTGCGTCTTCAGGCTGTCGTAGACCATTTCATAGCGGCCGATCACATCCAGGATGTTCTGTTTTCTGGCGATGTTGGCAAACGTGCCTGACGAGGCGATCAGTCCTTCGATGTCAAACTCATTGGCATACAGTAGAAACCGAACCATCGACTGCATATCATCCGGGTCACTCTTCTGCGTGTTGGGCACGGTGCCGCCCTTGACAACACCGATCGGTGGAAAGTCCGTCGACATGACCACACGCAGTCTCTTGGCGGTCGGCGGCCCCTGTTGCGGCTGCTCTTGTGCCGCCGATCGGCCGCCGCTTGGGAAGACGAGCAGTGCCCAACACGCTCCACACAACAGGCAAACGACTCGGGAATGCTCGTGGCTCATCTGTGATCTCTTTCCTTGTAGACTGGGTTTCAGGGTGATGGACGGCCTTGTGACCTTCGACGGCTTCGACCACAACCGCGCCTTCTCCCGGCCGCTGTACTGCTTGCATTGACCCATGTGGACCTCCCGTTCTTGGCCGGCATACCACAGATTCAACAGCCCATACATGGGTCCAAGAAACCGCGAGTAGTATACCCCCTCTCACTCCTGTGAATCGATGCTGAACAGGGAGGTCTCCTGGGCGAGGACCTGGCCTGCGGTGTCCACGATCTTCGCGTCCACGTAGTAGAACCCCGGGTCCACACCGGTGCTGTCCCAGGTGGCGGAGTACGAGGCCGTGCCGACCAGGCCGCTCAGGTCGTCCAGGAGCAGCCCCGCAACGAGCTCTCTCGATCCATATTCCCGGATCACGGTGTCCACGAAGGTGTCCTGGGCCGCGCCCTCTGCGCTGAGCCCGACCTTCACCGTCACCGGGTCGCCCTGCGCATAGGTCTGGCTGTCCGTGAGCAGGACCGTGATCCGGACCTGCGATTCGACCGTGTCGATCTCGAGCGTGTGGTGCTTGTAGAAGCGGCTCTCCGTGGTCTGCGCGTTGTACTCGAAGGGGTACAGGGTCACGGCGAGCACAGAGACGCCCTTGACTCCGGGGATGATCCGCCAGGCAAGCTGCCTGTCCGGACACCAGCCCGGCTCGGGCTCGATCAGGACCCCGTTGGGCTCCGGGAGGACGTCCAGCGTCATCACGGACAGGGGCAGGTTCAGGCCGATGTCCGCCTGGAGTCCGCCCCGCTGCACCACCCGCACGTCCTGCACGACCGTGCCCGCGGGGACCTCCCACTCGACGCGGTAGATCGGGACCATCGGGGTATTCGGCTCGGTCAGGACATCGCCGCCTGGGAGGGTGACCCGGTCATGGCCATCCACAGTCGTCACGACGTAGTCGGGCAGCTCGATCTCGGGGCTGCCCGGGAGGGGTTCCGCCGGGAGGATCGACACGTCCCGCGTGATCATCGAGGCCGCGGAGACCCCGCCCAGTGCGCCGAACTTGGGGTCGCCGTAGTAGTTGTACTCCGTGGCCCAGAACGTCCAGCCGTCGTCGTCCGCCCCGGCCCGGCCGCGGCGATAGTCACGGAAGGCCTTGCCGGCCGTTTCATCCGGGTCCCATTGGGACAGGAAGCCCGGGCCGGCCTCGTGGTTGGCGGGACTTGAGGACACCTCGGTAGACCCGATGTAGGCCGCCGCGCCCTGGGCGAACAAGGCCTCGGCGAACCCGTCGTCTCCGTCACTGTGCCGGTCGATCACACCCGACTCGTGCAGACACCACTCCCCTTCGTAGTTGCCGGTCAGGCAGGACAGGGCAAAGACCAGCGGACCCGCGGTGAAGTCGATCGTGCCGATGTCATCCGTGTTGAAAGGCGAGCAGGACACGGGACTGCCGTGCCCGATCAAGACGAACAGGTCGATCCTGTCCTGATCCTCCTGGAGCACAGGCAGATAGCGGTCCTTCCAGCCGTCGGCGTAGTGGCCGTCGAGGACGTACAGGCGGTCGTCGCCCTCACGGGCGATGCAGATCTCTTCCTTACCGTCCCCGTTGAGGTCGTCGCAGGTCACCCCGTCGGAGCCGGAACCCCCGGTGGTCCTGACCCCGTCGTAGTGGAGGAATCGCGAGTAGATCAGGCTGTTGCGGCGGTCGACGAGCTCCCAGCCTTCGTTGGGGTCAAAGGCCACGCAGGCGTTGTTGAAGACGTGGAGGCGGCGCTTACTGTCGATGTCGTCGTCGATCAGGACGGCCAGCTCATCGGCTCCGTCGCCGTCAAAGTCGCCGCCGACGAGGCTGTCGTACGCGGTATAGGGTCGGCACGGGATCTCCATGAGCAGCGTCCCTTCCTGGCAGTAGACATAAATCCGCTGGTCGCCGTCGCTGCCGATCACGATCTCATCACCGGAATTGGAGGTGTCGATATCCGCGACGACCAGACCGTCGTAGGCCGAGAACGGGATCTCCAGGGTGTCGATTCGAACCAGGCCGGAGCCGGCGAGTCCGTACTCGTAGATGTCTACGGTTCCGCCGTCGACAGGTCGGGCGACCACAATCG
>JAGOQT010000022.1 GCA_018007255.1 Phycisphaerae bacterium
GGGAGACCGATCCCTGGGCGGGCAAGCACATCGGCGTGCAGATCATCTCCACGCTGACCCTGGCCGATCTGGATCCGACCACGGGCCGGGCCGGCGGGTACTGGGACCTGGACAACGTCCGCCTGACCCAATCGTTGCCCCCGGACGACCCCGCCGCAACGGATGGGGATTAGGAGCGACCGATATCGATGAACGGCGGTGACGACTTGCCGGTGTCCGAGGTTCCGATGCAGCCTGTGAGAGGCGGTTCGGGGTTGAGGCACTGGGTCCGCCGTCCCAGGGCCTTCACGCTCATTGAACTGTTGGTGGTCATCGGCACTGTGGCCATTCTGCTGGCGATTCTGGTCCCTGCTCTTGGTGCGGCCCGATCGTCTGCGCGAAGGACGGCTTGCATGGCCAACCTCAGACAGATCGGCATCGCCATCCATGCGTACGCCGGAGACTATGACAACAGCATCCCCATCGGCCCCAAAGCCCCGCCTTTCCTGTCCCCCTCGGACTTCTACCCATCCACGGGCGCGCCGACCAGTCTCGTGTCGCTGAGCACCGGCGCACCCGTCGCCATGGGGTTGCTGCTTCGCAGCCACCTGTCCCAGCAACCCCGAGCTCTCTTCTGCCCTGATGCCGACCAGCGTGTCTCTGCGGATGACGAATTGGCCAAGGTCGGCAATCGGCAGGCCCAATGCAGCTACTACTACCGCCATGCCTCTGCGACGCGTCTGTTCGACAATCCTGCCGAACCCGTGGTTGCGCGGATTTCGTTGAGCAATCTAGGACGCAACCGCAACGGGCGCCCGGTCCGTGCACTGGCCATCGACACCCAGTTCCTGTGTCCGGCCGACCTGGCCGAATTCAACGTGCGGCCACGTACCCACCACCGCCGGAAGGTCGCAAACCTGCTGTTCTCCGATGGCGGCGTCACCTCCTGCCGCAACACGGACGGCCGGTTCACCGTTGACCTCCTCGACTACAACCAGGTGCGCAAGGCGTTCGACAAGATCCTGGAGGTCCTGGAAAAGGCCGACGAAGAACGATAGTGTCATGGGCACACGCAAGACCCTCGTCTTCACTTCACTGGTCGTGCTGCCCGCCACTGGTTCGGGCATGCTCCTTGGCCGTTTCTGGTGACCAAGGTCTGCTGCGCAGGCCTGTAGATCCTGTCCCTATACTCTCTTTCCGCAGGGACTTTCGTCGCAGACCTCAGCGAACATGGGCCACTGTTTCCAGCGACCGTTCGCGATCGCTCCCTGACCACAGGGAGGGAGCCCAGATTCCTATGCCGACCTGGGTCGATCCGATCTTGGTGTCAAAGGGGGAGAGGATGTAAGTGTTGATTGGAAAAGCACTTCTAACGAGGCCGATGGGAATCGAACCCACAACCTTCGGATCGACAATCCGATGCTCTAACCAATTGAGCTACGGCCCCATTTCAGATACTAGACAGATCATGAGTATAAGGGCCCAGGCCAGGTCCTGTCAACAGGGCCGCTGGAGGATTTGCGGGGACGTTCTGTGCCGGTCCTGGGCACGGCTACGTGGCCCTCCTGTCTATGGGCTCGGATCGCGCACCGGAGGGTGTGAGCGGGTCCTGGAGGCCTTGGACTTCGGGGGCCGGGCGCGTTGTCTTCAAGGGTCGGAGCCAGTAGAATATCGGATGTTGAGGGTATGCTGGTTCACAGAGTCAGGAGTGGCCATGGGGCTGCCCGGGCCGGAAACCTGCAGGGCGGGCAGGAACGTGCCCCGCAGGGCAGGTTGGGCAACACGGTTCCTTGTGTTCATCATGCTGCTGGTTTGCGGGCCGGGCCCCCTGTGCGCTGGCACCGCAGCCGAGACCCTGCCGTCGCCAGGCCCGGCCCTGATGATCAGTGAGTTCCTCGCATCCAACCAGGCTGGCCTGCGCGACGGGGATGGAGACACCTCGGACTGGATCGAGGTCCACAATACCTCCGCTGCTGCGGTGGACCTGGACGGCTGGTATCTCACGGACGACCTGGGGGACCTGACCAAGTGGCGGTTTCCATCGGTTCAGATCGGTCCGGGCGGCACCCTGGTGGTCTTTGCATCGGGCAAGGACAGGCGGGACCCTGGCGGTGAACTCCACACGGGATTTGCGCTGGCTGCGGCCGGGGAGTCCGTGGCCCTGGTTGAACCGGATGGGGTGACCGTGGCCCATGCCTACCCCGACTATCCCCGCCAGTTCGCCGATATCTCCTACGGGGTCGGTCGTGCGAGCCTGGGCACACAGACGGAGACGATCCTGGTCGGCGCGGGGGCCGAGGCCACGGCCCTGATCCCGACCGAGGGCTCGCTCGGCCTGTCCTGGACCCGGTTGCCCCTGGACGACTCGCTGTGGCTCCAGGGCCGGACCGGCGTCGGATACGACTACGCCGGACTGGTCGGTCTGGACGTGGGCGCGATGCGGGGCGTCAACCAGACTGTGTACATCCGCATTCCGTTCCGCGTGGAGGACGTGGAGTCCGCAGATCGACTGGTCCTCCGCGTCCGGTACGAGGACGGCTTTGTGGCCTACCTGAATGGGTACGAGGTGGCCCGGGCCAACGCCCCTGGGGCCCAAGGCGACCCGGGTCTGGCCTGGAATGCCGGCGCTGTGGGCGCACGCGAGGACAGCGAGGCGGTGACGTTCCAGGAGTTCGACATCACGGCCCACAGAGACCGGCTCACGGACGGCAACCACCTGCTGGCCTTTCAGGCACTGAACAGCAGCCTCAACAGCTCGGATCTGTTGCTCCTTCCGGAACTCGTGGCGGTCCACGTGGAACGGGTGGCCCAGTCGGACGTGACGCAAGGCTACCTGCTGGAGCCGACCCCGGGGGCCGCCAACGCCGCAGCCCTGGCCCAGGTTGGGCCTGCGATCCGAGAGGTCACGGAGAACCCGCCTGCCCCGGTTGCCGGACAAGACCTCGTGATCACGGCCCGGGTGGCGGAGACCCTGGCTCCGGTTCTGACCGTGTACCTGACCTGGGTCGTCCAATTCGACTTCAACAGCCCCACGCGTGCGGGCTGGCTGGTCATGGCGGACGATGGGGCCGGACCGGATGCGGTGGCCGGCGACAGCATCTATGCGGCGTCCATCCCGGGGGACTCGTTCAAGCCGGGGGACATGGTCCGGTGGTCTGTCGGGGCCCTCGATGCGAACGGCCAGGGCTCTCGTGATCCGCTCTTCCCCTATCCCACGGACTCCCCCGAGTACTACGGGACCGTGGTGCAGGACCCCGCACTCGACACGGCCCTGCCCGTTTTTCATTGGTTCGTGCAGAACGTGGCAGCCTCGGAGACCAGGACGGGTACTCGCGGGGCCCTGTACGCCCTCGGCCGGTTCTACGACAACGTCGAGATCGCAATCCGCGGCGGAAGCACGGCCAACCTGCCGAAGCGACACTTCAAGTTCTGGGCCAACCACGGCGCCAAGTTCCTGGTCCGTGAAGGCATGCCGCCTGTGGACGAGTTCCGGCTCAACAGCACCTACAGCGACAAGGCCGCCCTCCGCCAGGCCCTCGCGTTCGAGGCCTATGACTGGTGCGGCTGTCCCGGGAGCGAGTCGTTCCCGGTCCGCGCCCAGCGAAACGGGCAGTTCTACGGCGTCCAGATCTTCATCGAGGAGCCGGAGGAGGAGTTGCTCGAACGCGAGGGCCTGGATCCGGACGGGGCCCTCTACAAGATGTACAACACGTTCAATGCGGGGGGCAGCGCGGAGAAGAAGACCCGCCAGTGGGAAGGCAGGCAGGACCTGGATGACTTCTGCCGCAGCGTCAACACCACGTCGGGGACCGTCCGGCACAACGCCCTCTTCGACCGCGTGGATCTGCCCCGGACCCTGAACTACCTGGTCGCCACGGTCCTGGTGCACCAGAACGACCACCCGCACAAGAACCACTTCCTGTATCGGGACTCGGACGGGTCCGGACAGTGGTGCTTCCTGCCCTGGGACCACGACTTGACCTGGGGCTCGAACTGGGTCGGCAGCTCGCTGGACGACACCATTTACGCGGACGACGACCAGGTCCCGGGCAAGCCCGCGGACGTGAAGCCCTCCCACCCCTTTGTCGGCAAGCAGGACTGCCAGGAATGGAACGCGCACTGGAACCGGCTGATCGACGCCCTGCTGAACGATGCGACCGTGCGGGAGATGTTTCTGCGCAGGCTGCGGACCGTGATGGATGAGTTCCTCAGGCCACCCGGCACCCCCTACGAGGAGTTGTTCATCGAGAGGCGGATCGACGAGATGGTCTCGCAGATGTCCGCGGATGCCGCGCTCGACTACCAGAAGTACGCCAACCCATGGAAGTGGGGCGGCCAGGGGGGGTATCCGAGGGATCAGTCGTTTGCGTATGCCGTTCAGGTCATCAAGGAGGACTACCTGGCTGTGCGGCGGACGCACCTGTTCGTCACCCACAGCGTGGACCGCGTCGTGGACTACAGCATCCCGGGCTCCTACTCTGCGGCCATCCCACATGCCCAGCCGGCTCATGCCATGATCGGCTTCGGCGAGGTCGAGTCGGATCCTGCCTCGGGGAACCAGGACGAGGAGTGCATCGAGCTGGTCAACCCCAACGCGTACGCGGTCGACCTGTCCGGCTGGCGGCTCACGGGCGGCGTGAGGCATACACTCCTGCCGGGCACGGTGATCGTCTCCGGAGGGAGTCTCTGGCTCTCACCGAATGAGCGTGCGTTCCTGGGCCGCGCGGCCAGCCCCAAGTCCGGCGAGGGGCGATTCGTGCAGGGCAACTACAAAGGGCATCTGTCCAGCCGGGGCGAGACCATCCGCCTCCTTGACTCGACCGGCCGGGCCGTCAGCACCCTGGTTCTGACCGGCCCTGCGCAGCGTCATACGGCGATTGCGAGGAGGTGTCGGTAAGGGTACTATGGGCCACGGCTACCGTGGCTCTGTCGCGACGGGGGTCGCTGTGCCGCACGTGGATGAAGCGGTGCCTTGCCAATCGGCCTCAAGGGAACAGACGATGCAGATTCTCCTGGTTCAGCCCGATCAGAACCCAGGGCCCGTGAGTTTCCGTGCGGTGGCGATGCCCGAGCCCCTGGCCCTGGAGGTGCTCGCAGCCCTGGTGCCTGACCATGAGGTCCACATCCTCGATCTCCGGGTCGACCCCGACCTGGACCATGCGCTGGCCCTCCACAAGCCCGATCTCGTGGCAGTCACCTCGCTGACGGTCGAGGTCTACGCCGCACGCCAGATCCTTCAGCGGGTGAAGGAGCACTCGGCGCACGTCTTCACGGCGGTCGGCGGACACCACGCCACCTTGCTGCCCGAGGATTTCCAGTTGCCCTACGTGGATGCGATCTGTCTGGGCGAGGGTGAGTTCGTGTTCCCGGCCTTGGTCGACGCCGTCGAGATGGAGCTTCCCCTTCGCGACGTGCCCAATCTCGTGTGGCGCGACGCGGACGGTGCGTTCGTCTCCAACGGTCGCCACGTGCCCAAGGCCGACGGCGACCTCGTTCCCCATCCTCGGCGGGATCTGGTGGCGGACTACCGGCATGCCTACTTCTGGCTGTTCGAGAAACCCGACACGGCGATCGCCACAGGACGGGGATGTCCGTTTCGGTGCGACTTCTGCAGCGTCTGGCAGTTCTACCAGGGACAGACCCGCCAGATGAGCGCAACGCGGGTCCTGGAGGAGATCCGGTCGGCCGGCACCCAGCACGTCACCTTCGTCGACGACAACTTCATGCTGAACGCACGCCGAGACCATGAGATCGCCGACCTCATCCTCGCCGAGGGACTCCAGCTGCGTTGGGGCATGGAATGCCGCACCGACTCCATCGCCCGTCACCCGGAGCTGATCGAGAAGTGGGCCGGCCTCGGGCTCAGGCTGGTGCTGCTCGGGCTGGAGGGCATCTCGGACGATGCCCTCGACCGTGTGAACAAGCACAATACGGCGCAGACCAACGACGAGGCCATTCGGATCCTTCAGGCGAACGGCGTGATGATCTGGGGGGCCTTCATCGTCCATCCGGACTGGACGGCCGACCAGTTCACCGCCCTCCATGACTACGTCCACAAGAGCAGGATTGCGTGTACGCAGTTTACGGTACTGACGCCCTTGCCGGGGACGAGACTGTACCGGGAGAGGCGGGCCGACCTGCTCACGCAGGACTACACCTGCTTCGATACCCTCCATGCCGTGCTTCCAACACGCCTGCCTCGCGAGGAGTTCTACCAGCACTTGGCATCGCTGTACCTTAAGCCCAATCTTGACTTCGTCTATGAAGACGTGCGTCAGGGGCGTCTCACTGTTGAACAGGTCCGCCATGGGCACCAGATCCTCCGGCACTTCGGCCGCTGGGAGGCCTATGGAGAAGGAGATCCGGTTCTGAGAAGGGCCAGGCCATGTACCACAGAAGGGTTGTCTCGACCGTAGGACCCGTCCTGCTTGTCTTGGGACTGGTTGCCTCTGAGGTTGGAGCCGCGGTGAAGGTCTCTGAGAGGGACGTGGTGATCCCCACGTACGAGGCAGGCCCGCCGGAGCCGAATCCGATGTTCTACCTCGGCAAGGCCTCGCAGGGCGCGGAGGGCAGGGTCTACCCCTATCCCCTCTACGACAGCCTGACCGGCCAGAAGACGGACAAGACCTATCGCGAGGTCTTTCTGGAGAATGAGGTTGTCCGGATCGGCATCCTGCCCCAGGTCGGAGGCAGGGTCTTCGAGGCCGTGGACAAGACCAACGGGTACGACTTCCTCTACCGCCAGCACGTGATCAAGCCCGCCTTGATCGGCCTGATCGGGGCGTGGATCTCCGGAGGGGTGGAGTGGAACATCCCGCACCACCACAGGGCCAGCACCTTCATCCCGGTCCAGTACCGCGCGGAACGAAACCGGGACGGCAGTGCGACGGTGTGGGTGGGCGAACTGGAGCTGAGGCATCGGATGCGGTGGGCAGTGGGGTATACACTGCGGCCCGGCAGCTCCGTGCTGGAGGCATCGGTCCGGATCTTGAACCGCACACCTGTGGTCAACACCATGCTCTGCTTTGCCAACGCGGCGGTCCACGTCAACGAGGACTACCAGGTGATCTTCCCTCCCAGTACCCAGTTCGTGACCCACCACTCCAAGCGGGAGTTCACCACTTGGCCTGTCGCCACGACCCGGTACGGAGGGGCGGACTTCACCCGCGGCGTGGACGTGAGCTGGTATGCGAACCATGAGTCTGCCAACTCCATGTTCGCCTGGAACTACGAGGACGACTTCTTTGCCGGCTACGACCACGGCAGGGAGGCCGGGGTCATGAGCGTGGCCGATCACCACATCGTGCCGGGCAAGAAGCTGTGGACTTGGGGCAACGGCCCGCGGGGCCGGATGTGGGACCGGATCCTCACGGACGAGGACGGACCCTACATCGAGCTGATGGTGGGGGCCTATTCGGACAACCAGCCGGACTACAGTTGGCTGGCCCCGTACGAGGTCAAGACCTTCTCTATGTACTGGTACCCGTTCCGCGGGATCGGCGGCGTCAAGAGGGCCAACCTGGACGCGGCCGTGAATCTCGATGTCCACGACGGGGAGGCCAGGTTGGGTTTCTGCACGACCGCCAGCCACACTGCCGCAACCGTCGTGCTGAGGCTCAAGGGCCGCGTCCTCTTGCAGGACAAGGTGGCCATCGGCCCAGGCAGGCCCTACACCCACCGCGTCCCTCTGCCTTCAGACGCCGACCCGTGCGACCTGCGGGCATCCATCTCGGTCCGGGACAGGGAGTTGGTGGCATACACACCCATCCGGCCCCAGCCCCAGCAGATGCCCAAGCCGGTGACGCCCCCTGCGCGGCCAGAGGACATCCGGACCGTGGAGGAGCTCTACCTGACCGGTCTTAGGATCGAGCAGTTTCACAATCCAACACTCGACCCTGATCCCTATTGGGAAGAGGCCTTGCGAAGGGATCCCTGTGACGTGCGGGTCAACACGGCACTGGGCATCCTCTGCATCAAGAAGGCCAGATTCGGGGACGCGGAGAGGCTGCTCCGCAAGGCCCTGGAGAGGCTGACCGATCGGTACACGACCCCCAAGGACATGGAGCCGCTGTACTACCTGGGTCTGGCCCTCAAGGCCCAGGGCAGGCTGGGCGAGGCCTACGACACCCTGTACAAGGCCACGTGGGCCATGGCCTGGCGCGGACCCGCGTATGACACACTGGCGGAGATTGCATGCAGGCGTGGAGACTGGAGGGCTGCCCTGGAGCATGTGGACCGTTCCCTGGAGGCCTGTGGCCTGAACATCCGGGCCGTCAACCTCAAGGCGGCCATCCTCCGCCACACGGGTCGCCCGAGGGAGGCCATCGCCCTGCTGGACACCGCTGCGCACAAGGCAGACCCGCTCGATGTCCGCAGCATGACCGAGCGGTGGCTGGCGGGCAGACGGGCCAGTGCCCGTAAGGAGCTGCAGACCACGTTCAGGGACCATCCTGCAACTGCACTGGAGACCGCAGTGGAGTACGGCAACGCCGGGCTCTGGCAGGACGGCACGGCCACGCTGCTTGCGATGATCGAGGCGGCACCCGACAAGTCCCGTGTCTCGCCCCTGGCCTACTACTACCTCGGCCACTTTGCGGAGCAGTTGGGGGACTCGGACGGGGCAGGACGGTATCGCCGCCTGGCCACCCAGATGTCCCCCGACTATGTGTTCCCATTCCAGTGGGAGGCCATCCCCGTGCTGCGCAGGGCCATGGAGGCCGATCCCGAGGATGCCCGTGCGCCGTACTACCTGGGCAACCTCCTGTACGACTGGCAGCCTGACGAGGCCGTCCGACAGTGGGAGCGGTCTGCCACGATCGATCCGACCTTCGCTGTGGTGCACCGCAATCTGGGCGTGGCCTACTCGCAACGGAAGACCGCAGATGCACAGGCTCAGGCCATAGCCTGCCTGGAGAGGGCGGTCTCCCTCCCGACCCGCTGCGCCATCCACTTCACGGAGCTGGACGAGCTGTATGAGGCGGAGGGCGTGGCCCCTGAGACGCGGCTGGCCCTGCTTGAACAGAGCCAACAGGTTGTGGCACAGCGGGACGATGCCCTGTCCCGCATGATCGGCCTGAAGGTCTTTGCGGGCAAGGTCGACGAGGCCATCCGGCTCATGACAGGCAGGTCCTTCGAGGTCTGGGAGGGAGGTTCGCTCACTGTGGCGGACAGTTGGACGGACGCCCATGTGCTCCGGGCACAACAGCGGATTGCAGCCAGGCAGTATGGAGAGGCCCTGGAGGACCTCCGGGCCGCCGGCCAGGTCCCGGACAACCTGCCCTCAGAGAGGCGGGGCAGCGGAGGTCGCGACGCGGAGATTGCCTATTGGACCGGCATGGCCCATGACGGGCTTGGCGACCCGAACAAGGCCAAGCAGGCGTGGACCGACGGATCGACCTTGGCCGGGGGTGGACGCCAGCGGTTCGCAGGCCGAGGCGGATTCGGCCCAGGTGCGGAGACGTACTGGCAGGCCCTCTGCCTGCGGAGGCTGGGAGAGGAGCAGCGGGCCACAGAGATGCTGCAGCAGTTGGTCCGGACCGGGACCGAGCGACTACAGCAGGGCGCAGACGCGGACTCGACTGTTCCCTTTGGCAGACAACAGTCCCAGCGATCCAGAACGGCCAATGCCCACTACCTTGCAGGCCTGGGCCACTTGGGACTGGGAGACAAGGACAAGGCCACGGAGGAACTGACCCTGGCCCTTAAGTCCAGCCCCGACCACCTGGGTGCCAAGACGGCAAGGATTCGGATCGATTGAGTGCCGACCTCCGCGTTTCGTTCCCGTGCGTCAGGTCTCCGTGCCCGGGAGCCGGGCATGCGCGCACGGTTTCGGTTCACAGCGGGGGCAGGACCTACCTGGTCCGACCTGTAGCGGGGGATGCGGGCTAGTCTTCCTTGCGCTGGGCCAGGATCGCCCGGACGGTGGGAAGGTTCTCCTTGCTGACCAGGACCTGGAGGCAATCGTCGGGTTCCAGGATGGTCCCGCCGCTGGGCACGATGAAGGTCTCGTTCCGCCGCATCAGCACCACCAGGCTGTCCTGCGGCAGGCCCACCTCGACCAGGGACTTGCCGACCACCGCGCTGTTGGACGGAACGGACAGCTCCACGAGGTCCGTGTCGAGCCCATCCGGGGATTCGAACTCGATGGGACAGCGGCGCCGGGGCTCGAGGGGGGCGTCCACCCCGAAGATCTTGGCGGCCAGGGGGACAGACCAGCCCTGGAGCAGGGCGGAGGTCAGGACGATGAAGAAGACGAGGTTGAAGAGCATGTCCCCCCCGGGGATGCCCGCCATCAGGGGGAAGGTGGCCAGGACGATGGGCACTGCACCCCGCAGGCCGACCCAGGAGATGAGGGCCTTCTCTCGCCAGTGGAAGCGGCTGAAGGCGATGGAGATGAATACGCTCAAGGGGCGGGCCACCAGCATCAGGAAGGCCGAGACCAGGAGGCCCAGCCCGAGCACGGGGACCAGGTGGGAGGGGAACACCAGCAGGCCGAGCGTGACGAACAGGGCGATCTGGCTGAGCCAGGCCAGTCCGTCGAAGAATCGCAGCAGGCTTCTCTTCTGGATGAAGGTCCCATTGCCGGCCAGCAGGCCTGCCAGATACACGGCCAGGAATCCGCTTCCGCCGATGGCCGCCGTGATTCCATAGATCAGGCCCACAAAGGCCAGCACGAACACGGGGTACATCCCCTCATAGTAGAACCGGATCTTGTTCAGCAGGAGGACCAGGAGCTTGCCCATCGCCAACCCGGCTGCTGCGCCCAGACCCATCTGAACGACGAACAGCCACACCGTCCCCCAGAGGGTTGCTGCGGGGTCTTGCAGGAGGCCGATGCATCCGACCGTCAAGAACACGGCCATGGGGTCGTTGCTGCCGGACTCCAGCTCGAGGAGGGGCTTCAACTGGCCCCGCAGACTGACGTTCCGGGCCCGCAACACCGAGAACACGGCTGCGGCGTCGGTGGAGGAGATCACGGAGCTCAACAACAGGGCGTGGAGGAAGGGCACGCCTATGACCCAGTGGACGAATAACCCCACGGAGAGGGCCGTCAAGAGGACCCCCAGGGTGGCCAGGCTCAGGGCCGGGAGAAGGACGTGTCGAGTCTGGGGCCACAGGGTGTCGAGCCCGCCTGCAAAGAGGATCAGGACCAGGGCCACGATGCCTACGGACTGGGCCAGGGCCGCATCGTCAAAGTAGATCCCGCCGGGGCCCTCGGAGCCGGCCAGCATGCCCACGACCAGAAACAGGACCAGCATGGGCACGCCGAGGTTGTCCGACACCTTGTGGATGGCGATGCTGGTCAGGATGAGGGCGGACACGATGAGGATTAGGTTGTCCACACTCATCTCTGCGGTTCCCCTGAGATTGTCCGGAAGAGGTCCTGTGTCATGGCGACACAGGGTAACGGATCTTGCGCGCGACCTCAATGGTGTAGGCGACCGGCTCGGGGTGCCCCGCGCCCAGGATCGGGCCCTGCCAGTCAGGGCCATCCATGAGGTCGGGCCGGGGCATTGCCCGTTGCCCGGCGGCGGTGTGGGTCAATCCGTCCTCTCAGACGCCAGTTGCGCGAAGTCCTGGAAGTCCACCCAGCCGTCGCCGCACAGGGGGGCGATGTCCCCGGAGGGCCCTTCTGTGAGCCAGTGGCTGGCCAACACCGCCACGTCGGCCATATCCACGTCCCAGTCCCCGTCCAGGCCGAGCTTGTAGGCGTAGGGAAGGCACCGGGGGACCACGTGGATCTCTGTGGTGTAGGTGGCGGGCAGGGCGGGGCCGCTGTCAAAGGTCAGCTCCGCAAAGAAGGCGGTCCAGCCCATCGCGGGTGTGGGTACGCGGGCCACATAGAGATTGGACTCCATTGCGCCAAGGTCGGAACAGGTCCACACGCCGCCCAGGGTCTCGAGCCTGAAGTCACGGGCGTCCGGGTTGCCGGCCTGCCAGAGCCTGACCCTCTGCGGGCGGGTGACCGTCCGGATCACGATCTGGTCGTTGGCGTCCACGGTCCACGAGAACTCCGGTCTGGGCAGGCCGGTCAGCACGGACTGATAGAAGGTCAGCAGGGCCTGTGGCGCGTCAAGACCCATCAGCCTGTGGTCCGTGTTCGGGCAGTACCGGAGGTAGGTGGGGCCGGGGAGGTCGTGCACGTAGAATTGGGCGGAATCGGGCAGGAAGAACTGATCGCCCGTGGAGTGGATCAGGAGCTTGGGCAGGGTGTATCGGTCCCGATAGGCGTAGGGGTCCACGAGGGCCTGGAGTGCGCGGCCCTCTGGGGTGTCGAGACGCTCGAAGACCTGCAGGTCCACGTAGTCCTGGATGGCCTTGGAATAGAAGCCATATGCGCTGAAGTGGTGGCGCATCTGAGGGCCCATGTTCAGGACGTCGATCACCAGAGGCGAGATGGCGATGACCCTGGGGTCCACAGCAGCGCACAGCCACGTGGTCCATCCCCGTTTGCTGCCGCCGCTGACCACGAACTCCGTGATCTCGATCGGGCTTCTCAGGCCTGTGCGGAGGTAGGCCTGGACCGTGTCCATGGCCCGCACCGCGCTCTTGACCATGGGCAGGAGCACAGGCCAGTTCGGATCCCCGGTGGCCATGTACCGGTCGAAGGTGTAGGCGATGATCGCATCCTCGTAGCGCTGGCGTCCATCCCCGGGGAAGACCAGCAGTTGATTGGGGACCATGCGGAGGTCCGCCACCACGGTCCTCGCACCAGCGGCCATGCTGAGGAGTGTGCTGTCGAGCCTTGTCGGTGCTGTGTCCGTGTTGTTGCCCCCATTGATCCAGAGCAGGGCCCTGGAGCTGGACACCCCGTCCGGGACCAGGATCGTGAGCCAATGGCGCCAGACCGTCCGGTTCACCTCCTGGGGGCTCCGCCACGACTGGGACGTCATGTTCAGGACATGGGCCTTGTATCCGGGTCCTGAGATCGTGTTGACCAGGGAGTACCCGTAGGCCGGGTCCGAGGCCGCCACGTAGTCGTCCAGGGCCGTTCTCGCGGCCCGGCCTTCCTGCAGGAGAAGACCCACGCAGAGGATCGCCGCCGTGACGAGATGTCTCATGGTCACCCGTCCTGTCTCCGAGGCCCAAGGGCCTTTCGGATCCTCCAGTATAGCAGGTTTCCCCAGCCCAAGAAAAGGCTCGACGCCTGGGATTCCCCGGGACATAATGCGCCCTTTCTGGGTCGAGACACGATTCTGGCTGACATGGAGGCCCTGTGCCCATGGAGAAGAGAACGCCCTTTCCGCCCGTGTTCTGGGTGGCCAACACCGTGGAGGTCCTGGAGCGGTTCGCCTACTACGGGATCTACATGGGGTTCGGGATCTACATGGAGCACCTGGGGCACACCCGGGACGAGTTGGGGATCATCCAGAGCCTGTTTCTTCTCCTCTCCTATGTGACCCCTGTGATCTCCGGGACCTTTGCGGACCGGTACGGGTTCAAGAGGGTCCTGATCGTCTCCTATCTGGCGTACCTGCCCTCGATCCTCCTGCTGCTCCTGACCAAGTCCTTCTCCGGCATCGCCCTGACCATGCTGAGCATCGGCCTGGCCGCCGGGATCTTCAAGCCCCTGATCTCAGGTACGATCCGGGCTGTGACGGACGGATCGAACAAGACCCTGGGCTTCGGGGTCTTCTACGCCATGGTCAACGTGGGCGCAACGTTTGGGCCCATTGTCGCCGGCCGGCTGCGGGCCCTCTCGTGGAACTACGCCTTCGTGGCCGCGGCCGTGGGCATCTTCCTCATGCTCCTCATCACGATCCTGTTCTACAAGGAGCCGCCCAGGCAGATCCAGTCCGTGACGCTCTCGCAGAAGTTCAGAGACATCTACACGGCCCTGTCCGACCTCAAGTTCCTGGCCTTCCTCATCCTCCTGGGACTCTTCTTCTGGCTGCCCTTCTGGGCCTTCTTCAACCTCCTGGCCATGTATGTGGACAAGAACCTGGACACGGCCCGGCTCTACCTGGACATGCAATCCGTGCTCGGGACGTCCGTGGCCAACTTCTTCTCCCAGGTGGACCAGGCCGGGGTCCGGCGGATCCTGGGGGAGACCATCTCACATGACGGCTACATCATCATGATCTTCCAGATCGCGGTTTCCAGCCTGGTCCAAAGGGCCCGTCCCATCCCGGCCTTCCTGGTCGGACTGGCGATTGCCGCAGCGGGCTTTGCCGTGATCGGGGCAGCGATCGCCACACCCTCCCTGATCTTCCTGGGGATTGCCCTGTTCGCCGTGGGCGAGATGATCACCTCGCCACGGATCCAGGAGTACATCACGTGGCTGGCCCCCAAGGAGAAGGCGGGCCTGTACATGGGCTCGAACTTCCTGGCCACCGGGATCGGCGGTGCGCTGAGCGGGGCCTACACCTCTCTGTACGGCCATATGGAGAAGGCCGGACACGCGCAGACCGTGTGGTATGTGCTGGCCGGCCACCTGGTCGTGGGGATCGTTGCGGTCTATCTCTTCACGAAGGTGGTGGGCGAGTTTCACGAGCGCACCGAGTAGTCCGGGGCCTGACCCCGAATCGTCCGTCCCTCGTACGTCGGATAACATGGCCCCCTGGCGGGCCCTCCGGGCGATCGGACCGCGTCGCTGCCTTTCGGACCACGAGCAGTGGGTTTTCCACCCCGCGGGCGGTTGACAATCGGGCGGGGTATGCTATACTCGACCCAGTCGTTTGAGGGTGGAACCGACCTCTGCACGGCAAGTCAAACCCAAGCCCTTCAGAAACAGCAGGCGTACAGGATTCGTCCGGGCAAAGGAGAGACTGATGGTGCGCGAGTCTGGATGCACAGCGGCGACAATGCAGGTCCGGGACGCGGGGGCCAGGTACGGGCTGGGGATCTGCCTGGAGGGACTGACGGCGGCGGAGGTCAGCCGTCTCTATGCCCTCCTTGTCCGATGGAGGCATGGCGCTGCGCAAGGGTCCTGCACCCGCATCGCAGGTCCTTCTCCCTGCGCGGCCGGCACGTGCCCCGATCTGCCCCTCGTCAGCATAGGGCCTTCGGGGGTGGGTGGGCCCTACCAAACGGAGTTCTGATCCTCCTCTGAGCTCCCTGTCTTGCTGAGGTCCCGCGGGCTAAGGGGCCTTCTCTGCCTGGGCCCGGAGGATCGACAGCTCGGCGACACTGGCGTAGGCCTCGCCGCTGACCTCGCTGAGGGCCACGAAGCGGAGGAACCGGGCCCTGACCGGCGAGGCCAGTCGAACGGTGTGCTCGCCCGGACGGCGGCCCATCTGTCCCTTGGCGACCGGCTCGGCCCAGGTCTTGCCGTCCTCGCTCAGGTAGACCTCGTAGTCCCTGACCCGGCCATGGGTGCTGTCCACCCGGTCCGTGTAGACGACGGCGGCGATCGATGTCGGAGCGCCGAGGTCGATAACCAGCTCGTGCGGGTGCGCCGGGACGTCGGGGCTCCAGCGGGTGTGCCAATAGGTGTCCGGATTCCCGTCCAGGGCGTTGGCCGGCTCGCCCTCGTTCGGCTGGAAGCTGCTGGCCGACACGATCCGCCACGCCAGGTTGCCTGCAGGCTTCTGCAGGGCGATCGCACCCTCGTGGGCGAGGGCGGGTCCCTCCGTCGCGCGAACGGACACCACCCCTGCGTCCTCCATCCGGAAGGGCGCCGTGTACGGCTGCCAGGTCGTGCCGTCCAGCGCATACTCGATCCGTGCCCCGGCAGTCCCGCAGGTCAGGTGGACCAGACCCTCACGATCCCTGGCCGCCAGCACGGGGCCGACGCGGGTCTGCCGGGCGACGAGCCGGCCGATCCCTGCCAGGTTCTTCTGGTTTGGCGCCAGCAGGCGCAGGACGTAGGAGAACACCGCAGGCTCGGACCAGACGATGTAGGGGTCGAGCGGTCGCGGGCCGCAGCCGTTGGAGCCCACGCCGAGAGTGCGGCTGGACAGGCACAGCGCCGAGCTCACGCTGGCGGGCAGATCCACCGAGTACTCAACCGGGGTCATCTCCTCGTCCGTATAGGGCAGGCAAGAGGCCTGCAGCAGGCTGCCCTCTGCGCAGGCCATGAGGCCCGCCACGCCTCGGCCTGTCACTGCGGCCCAGCGGACGTCCTCGTGATTGCCGCACTCCATGGGCTTGGCATAGGGCGTCATCTGCCCCTGGACGGTGCTCGAATAGAGGCCCACGTCCGAGCCCCGCTTGCGGTCCGCGTAGTTCTCCATGGGGCCCCGTCCCAGATACGTGAAACGGTCCAGACGCTTGTCCAGAAGCATGCGCACGCCCATCCTCGCAAGCGGGATGCGGCGGCCCTGGGGCACCACGGCGTTGTCCACAGCGATGGAGCCGTCGCCCCACACGGTGTATTGGGCCGAGTGGGTGACACTGAATCCGGCCTTGCCTTCCGCCTGGACCGCCATGGTCACCCGTACGGTCGCAGGGCCTTCCTGCCTGGCGTCCATGCGAATC
This sequence comes from Phycisphaerae bacterium, assembly GCA_018007255.1. Taxonomy (GTDB): domain Bacteria; phylum Planctomycetota; class Phycisphaerae; order Sedimentisphaerales; family Anaerobacaceae; genus DTPU01. The sequence goes on from JAGOQT010000022.1 coordinate 16,399, forward strand.
GTGCTCCGCCGGAGGTCCGTCAGGCCGGACGAGGTCCAGCTCGAATACGCCCAGTTGTCGTCGGTCCTGTGGGGGGCACGCCACAGGTGCAGCTTGGGCCCGCCGCCTGCGGCCAGCAGGTTGACGCCGTCGCGGACGAGCCTGGAGATCGAGCCCTCTGCCTTGTCGAAGGTCACGGAGAAGCCGTCGCCGCTGACCTGGATCTGTGCATCGGTCTGCTCCAGCTCGACCGGCTTCATCCCCGCCGCGTCCCGGGCGGAGGCGGGGACCCCTCCGGGCAGCTTGAACTGGGCTGCAGCCACCTCATGGCCGGCCTTGGCCCACAACGCGTCCTTGGCCAGGACGAACGACACCCGCAGGAACGACTCGGCTCCGGGTCTGGGGGATGGGAGCCGGAGAGGGATCGAGACGGTCCGTTCTGCCCCGGGGGCCAGGTCGAGCGGCTCGAGGCGGCCCCGGCGCGTGGTTCGGCCGTCCTCAAGGACCGTCCACGAGCCCCGGAACCCGGCCAGGGTGAGGAAGGCATACTTGTTGCGGATCACGACCTCGCCTTTGGAGAGATCGCCCGGCGAGAGGCCGATCCACTGGTAGGCCCGCTTGGCCTCGGGATGGTGCGGCTTGGGCGAGCGGTCTGAGAAGACCACGCCCTTGTGGATGAAGTAGTGGTCGTTGGGCACCTCGCCGAACCCGCCGCCGTACGCCAGGAACGGGCGGTTCGGATCGCGGCGGTTCCACAGGCCCTGGTCCTGCCACTCCCAGATCGCCCCGCCCATCAGGCTCGGGTATCGGTCAAAGGCGTCGTTGTACTCGCCGATGGAGCCCATGGAGTTGTTCATGGCGTGGGCGTATTCACAGAGGTAGAAGGGCTTGGCCCGGTTGGGGTCCTGGCCGATCTGCACGACCGTGTTGGGGTGGGTGTACATCTGGCTGTCCACGTCGGCCGGGTTGCCGGGCCCTGTGCCGAACCGTTCGTAGTGCACGGGACGCGAGGGGTCGAGGGCCTTGACCGCGCGGAGCGCGGCGTGGAAGTTCGGACCCTCACCCGCCTCGTTGCCGAGGGACCACATGACCACGGAGGCGTGGTTCTTGAAGTTCTCCACGTTGGCGACATTGCGGTCCACGTGGGCCGCCTCCCAGGACGGGGGGTTCGAGAGGGAGTCGCGGCCGTATCCGTAGCCGTGGGACTCCACGTTCGCCTCCGCAACGAGGTAGATGCCGTACTCGTCGCAGAGCTCGTACCACCGAGGGTCGTCCGAGTAGTGACAGGTGCGGACGTGGTTGCAGTTGCACTGCTTGAGGACCTCCAGGTCGCGGATCATCCGTGCCTCGCTCACGGCGTGGCCTGTGTCGGGCCAGTGTTCGTGGCGGTTCGCCCCCTTGAGTTTGACCGGCACCCCGTTGATCGTGAACAGGGGGCCCCGGACCTCGACCCTGCGGAATCCGGTGCGCGTGGACAGGATCTCCGTGGTCTTGGCCCCGGTCGTGAGGGCCAACACGGTCGTGTAGAGGTTGGGCGTCTCCGCGGTCCACTTGGCCGGGTTGGGCACACGGGCCGTGAGGGTGACCGACTGCTCTTGGCCCGGGCTCAGGGCCGGGACCTGGGCCTGAGCCTGTACGCCCGGCACGGGCCTGCCCCGGCCGTCGAACAGCTCCAGTGTGGCCAGGGCTGCGGAGGAGGGCCGGTCTGCGTAGTTCCTGACCTTGAGGACCACATCAAGGGTGGCGTCGCGATACTGGGGATCCAGGTCGGTCCGGATGAGGAAGTCGCGGACGTGCACCTGGGGCGCGCTCCAGAGCGTGACGTTGCGGAAGATCCCGCTCAGGCGCCACATGTCCTGGTCCTCGAGGTAGCTGCCCGCCGAGTACTGGTAGACCTCCACGGCCACCATGTTCCGGCCCGGCCGGACGTAGGCTGTGACGTCGAACTCCGCCGCATTGCGACTGTTCACGCTGAACCCGACCTTCTGGCCGTTGACCCACAGGAAGAAGGCCGAGTCCACGCCGTCGAAGGTCAGGAAGACCCGCCTGCCCTCCCAGTCCGCAGGGACCTCGAAGTCACGGCGGTAGGAGCCCACGGGGTTGCGCTCCGTGTACGCGGTCCAGTTCCGAGGCGGCTCGCCCATGACACGGGGCCAGTCCCGCCTGAAGGTGTAGCCCGCGTTGCGGTAGTAGGGCGTGCCGTACCCAAGGACCTGCCAGTTCGAGGGCACGGGGATCTCCTTCCATGCGCGGACATCATATTCGGGCCTGTAGAAATCGACGGGGCGCTCCTCGGGCCTGGGGACCCAGTGGAACCTCCACGGGCCGTTCAGGGAGCGGCAGAACGACGAGGCATGGCGTCTGGCCGCCAGGGCCTCCCGAAGGGACTTGTACGGCATGAGGGTGGCATGGGCCGGTTCCTTGTGGATGCCCAGCACCTTCTCGTCCTCGATCTCCGGAGGGACCGTTGCGGCCCGCGCCGGGCTGCCTGCCCCCATCCAGCTCAGGGCGGTCCCCAGGACTACACCCAGTACCAATCGTCTGTTCACAGGTCGTCTCCTGTCCAAAGACCATCCTTCGACCCTCCCCCCTGTGCGTGTCCATTCTAGCAGGGTTGGCCGGTCCTCCAAGAGAAATGCCCTTGCCGGGCGGCCTCGTGCACGGGGTCCGAGGGGTGTTCAATCGCATTGGCACGGCTCGCCGTCCTGCTATAATGCCGTTCTTGGCCGGGGTGTCCCTGCCAGCACAGGATCCAGAGGAGCCATGCGACTACCTGTTGTAGCCATCGTGGGCCGGCCGAACGTCGGCAAGAGCAGCCTGTTCAACGCCCTGGCGGGCCGGATGATCAGCATCGTGGATCCGACCGCAGGCGTCACACGGGACCGGATCAGCGCGATCGTGGAGGCCCGGGGTCGCTACTTCGAGTTGATCGACACGGGCGGCTACGGGATCGTGGACTCCGACCATCTTGACCGCCACGTGACCGACCAGATCCGCCAGGCCATCGGATCCGCGGACTTGGTGGTGTTCGTGGTGGACCTGCACAACGGCGTGACGCCGCTCGACCAGGAGGTTGCCCGGCTTCTCCGCCGCGCCCGCCTCCGCGTGATCGGCGTGGCCAACAAGGCCGATACTGCGGTCCAGTTCCCTGCGGCGGGCGAGTTCACCCGGCTGGGGTACGGCGATTTTTTGTGCGTCTCGGCCAAGAACCGCCTCAACCAGGCCGTGCTGGTCGATCGCCTCATTGAGGAACTGGCCGATCTGGAGGTCACCGAGGCCCCGGCTGAGCCGGTCCTCAAGATGGCCATCGTGGGCAAGCGCAACGCCGGCAAGAGCACCCTGGTCAACGCCATGGCCGGATGCGAGCGGGTGATCGTCAGCGAGATCCCGGGGACGACTCGGGACGCCGTGGATGTCCGCCTGGAGTGGCAGGGGAAGACCCTCCTGGTCATCGATACCGCGGGGGTGCGCAAGGCCCGCGCGATGTCCGATCCGATCGACTTCTACGGGTACGTGCGGGCCACGCGCTCGATCCGGCGTGCGGACGTGGTGCTGCTGCTGATCGACGCCACGGTGCCCGTGTCTGAGGTGGACAAGAAGCTGGCCGGGGTCATTGCCGAGCAGTACTGCGCGTGTATCCTGGTCGTCAGCAAGTGGGACCTGGCCGAGGACAAGGCCTCTACCGAGGCCTACGAGCGGTACCTGACGCGGGAACTGCCCGGCTTGGCCTTCGCGCCGATCGCCTTCACGGCCGCCCGCACGGACCGGGGGGTCCGTGAGGTCCTGGACCTGGCCATCGAGCTCTTTGGGCAGGCCACGACCCAGATCTCGACCTCCCAGCTCAATGCGGTCTTCGAGGCGATCCGCGCGGGGCATCCCGCCCCGGCCCGAGGCGGCGGGCAGATCCCCAAGCTGTACTATGCGACGCAGATCGGCACCAACCCGGTCACGATCTTGATGTTCGTGAACCGGCCGCAGTGTTTCGATGTGAACTACAGGCGGTTTCTCGTGGGCCAGCTCCGGTCCAGGCTGCCGGTCGCCGAGGTCCCTATCCGGCTGTTCGCCCGCTCTCATCGCACCGCGGACGCGCCCGCCCAGCCCAAGCAGCAGGCTCGACCCGCCAGGGCGCCCAGGCCCGAGTCGGGCCCCGGTCGCCAGGCCGATCCGGCCGACTAGCGGGGCACAGCAATCCTGCCTGCCGAGGCCTCAATCGGCACCAGGGTGAACCGGATCATGGCCGCGGGATACTTGGCTTCGATCTCGTTGCTGCGGAGGTACCGCTCCGGGAAGTTGTAGATCAGGAGCTTCTGCTGCGGGCCGGTGGACTTCGTATCGCCCTCGTCGATCTCCAGGATGACCTGGTAGCGCATGGTCTCGTAGGTGTTCTTGGCCTGCTCTGTGGCGCGGATCTCGACGAACCGGTACAGGTCTTCGGGTTTGTCCAACCGGACCTCGTACCTGCCCTGCATGTTCTCGCTGATCAGGATGGCGGGACGGACGGTCTTGATCGTGTAGTCCTTGAGGCGGTTCAGGTCGGCCAGGGTGCTGATCGCAACCTCCTGGCTCGCCTCCCTCCTCTGGCCGTCGAGGGCGATGTAGGGCCTCTTGGTCACCGGCTTGGTCGCGGCCTGGACGATCTCCTCCGGGGCCAGCTTGACATACGCGGGCTGCCCCCAGTCGGCAGGCACATACAGGTCCACCTTGTCGGGCTCTGCGACGGCCCCCTCGATCGTCATGTCGTTCGAGTCGACGCAGCGGACGGGGAGGGACCTTCGAACGAGCCGGTCGATTCGGACCTCGAGCGTCTCCGGCATGCAGCTCTCCACGGTCAGGCCTCGCTGCCGGACCCACTCGTTCCGGCTCAGGAAATCCAGCACGGCGATGGTCTGCGTTCCGGCCGTGACCTTGGACCACCTTGCAGCGGGCACATAGAGCTGCAGATCCTGCCCTCCTTCCGTCAGTTGCTGTCGGACCTGTCGGATCCGCGATGTGGGGCCCTTCAGGGTCACTGTGTCCAGGTACAGGGTGGGCGCCAGCCTGCCATTGGGGTCCACGAAGTTGACCCATTGGGCCGGGTCTGTGGATCTGCCGATACTGACCTCCACCCTCGAGAGAGGAAGGCTCTCCTCCAATGCCAGGTCGGCCCAGATCCAGATCAGGACTGTGATGAAGACGACCGTCAGGACTCGACCTATCTTGGCCTTCGGCATCGGTGCCTGCTTCCCTATCTGGCCCGTGGAGGTCCTAGACCGCCTGAGGCGGCGTGCCCGGCTCCTTCCTGCGTCCCCACCTGGGGCGTTTGCTGGGCCTCAAGCCTGCGACCTGCTCCAGGAGCCTGGACCGCAGGTCCGCGTCACTCAACGGGCGATCCAGCTTGCCGTCATGGGCCAGTGAGATCGTCCCTGTCTCTTCGCTCACGACGATACAGATGGCATCCGATCCAGCCGTGATCCCGATCGCCGCCATGTGGCGGGACCCCAGCTCGCGACCGCGGGACGACCTCGAGTTCCTCTGCATGGCGGCCCTGACCGCCTCCGGTTCGGCCAGGGGAAGCTGGACCCGTGCGGCCACGATGCGGTCCCCGCGGATGATGACCGCCATGTCA
>JAGOQT010000329.1 GCA_018007255.1 Phycisphaerae bacterium
GCGGCCAGGGAGGACATGGCCGTGGCCAGCCTGTTCGGCGGCCTTGCCCTGGCCAACGCCAAGCTGGGCGCAGTCCACGGCCTGGCAGGGCCCCTGGGAGGCCACCTCCATGCCCCACACGGCGAGGTCTGCGGCAGGCTCCTGCCGTTTGTCATGGAGGCCAATGTCCTGGCCCTGCACCAACGCTCGCCGGGCTCAGAGGCCCTGGTCCGGTTCGATGAGGTGGGCCGGCTCCTAACCGGCAGGTCTGGCGCCAGGGCGGCAGAGGCCATCCAGTGGGTGTACACGACGTGCAGCGACACGGGGATACCGCGGCTTTCCCATTGGGGGCTCACGCCGGACGACATACCCCGGATGGCGGAGATGGCCCAGACCTCGAGCAGCACCAAGGGCAATCCCATCTTGCTGACCGCAGACGAACTGGCCAAGGTCCTGGAGAACGCGATCTAGGACGGTGATAATCCACCCGTTCGCCCCGGCCTGTTCCCAATCGCCTTCCTGTCCTCCCTTTCACAACCGCTTGGGCAGACGGACGACGACCGAGGTGCCAGAGTGTGGATCCGACGTGATTTCTATGCTACCATGGTGCTGGTGCACAATCTCCCGGGCGATTGCCAGGCCAAGGCCGGCGCCGCCGTGGGCCTGAGATCGTGAGGAGTCCACTCGATAGAAGCGGTCAAACAAGCGAGGGAGGTGTTCGGGAGGGATTGCGCCTCCCTCGTCATGCACGCAAACAGTCATCCACGGACCGGACCCCTCCTGTGCAGTGACGCGGATGACCCCTTTCGGCGGTCCATATCGTAACGCGTTATCGAGCAGATTGCTGAAGAGCTGTCGGAGCTTGGTCTCATCCCCTTGGACGGAGAGCGCTCCACCACAGGTGTAGGCTACACGTACTCCCTGTCGTTCCGCACGACCATCAGAAGCCTCCGCCAAGGACTCCAGAAGGACGTCCAAGCGGACCTCCACCGGATCGGTGACCCTGTCCACTGCGTCCAACCTCGCTAGCGCGAGGAGCTGTGCGACCAAGTGTTCCATGCGGTCAATATCCAGGAGCGCGTCATCCACACCCTCGTCGTACTCCGCAGCCATCCGAGGCTGCATTCGCAGAGTCTGGAGCGTGCTCTTCATGATGGCCAGAGGCGTGCGCAATTCGTGTGCTACATCCGCGGTGAGCCGTTCCTGCTGCCGCATGGCCGCGTCCAGACGTACGAGCATCCCGTCCAAGGCCGACTGGAAGGGTCTCAACTCCAGGGGAACGCTCCCCATGATGGGACCCTCATGCCCGAGGCTCCGATATGTGACCTGCTCCAACTGTTCGCCGGCCAGCGTGATAGACCGCAGGCCCCAAGAGATGATCCTCGGAGTCAGAAGGAAGACTGTGAGTGCCATGCTGCCGCCGAACACGAGCAGGAAGCCGAGGAACTCCCTCAGTTCGTGATAGGCGTAGTTGCTGGAGCGAGCCACGAGGATATTCACGATCCCCTGAGGCGAGGCCTGACGGATCCACATCGCACGCAGCATGTTCTTTCGACCAGATCCCAAGCCGTCCCGGATGTTGAACAGGGTAAAATCGCCCACGTGAGGCTGCCTTTCGGGGGAGGGGTGAAGAAGCCCCTGCGCTATCGGAGCGCCAACCTCGCCGGTGGTGAATGTATCTTCCGGACTTGCCTCCATCCAGATCCGACACTGGCTGGAATACTCAGGAATGCCGTGTCCCGTGATAGCCCGGAATTCGGCGTCATGAGTCTCGTTGTCCTCTTCTTCAACGAGTTCGACGCGGACTCCCTCGGCTACGGCGCGCAAGGTCGCGTCGATATTGCCCAGCACAGACTCCTCGAACTCGATATAGGCGACGAAGGACAGAACTACAATGATGAGTAGGGTCAGAACGGACACGAGCAGGGACAACCGCAATCGGATCGACAAGGGTTTGACGCCAACGTCTCCTCGACTACATAACCCTGGCCTCGGACGGTACGAATCAAGATGCGTGAGGAATCCGTATCCAGTTTCCTCCGCAGAGCAAAGATGTAGACCTCAATGACGTTGGAAAAGGTCTCCGCGTTGAAGTCATAGAGGTGATCGAGAATCTCTTCTTTGCTGACGATCTGCCCCGCCCTGAGCACAAGATACTCCAGGAGTCGGTACTCCATGGCCCGCAAGGAGACCCGCGTTCCCTTCAAGGTTGCGATGCGGCTGGACGTGTCTAGTGTCAGTTCGCCGATCTGCACAACCGGGTCGGGATGGTCGTAGGTCCGACGCACCAGCGCTTTGCACCGAGCCAAGAGCTCAGCCATCTCAAACGGCTTGGTCAGGTAGTCGTCGCTGCCCGACTCCAAACCGCCGACAATCTCCTGGGTTGTGTCTCTGGCGGTGAGAATGAGCACCGGCACCCGGCTCCCATGCTGACGCAGGCTTCGGAGGACCTCCAGCCCGTCCACCTTCGGCAGCATCAGATCGAGAATGATCAAGTCGTACGGATTCGAAATCGCCTGGTGACGGCCATCCTCTCCATCCGTGGAGATGTCCACCGCGTACGATGTCGCCTCCTTGATGGCCTTGGCGATGTTCCGGGCCAGCCTAACCTCATCTTCGACGATCAACACTCTCATTCCTCGGTCACCCTATTCTCACGTCCGTGGCAGCGTTCGTTAATCCTGATCCATGTCTCGTACATCCGCGTGGAGGCGTGTTCATTGTATCTCCTTGGCGGGGACGTGCAACAGGGCCTCGTCCGGCGGGACGTCCTTGCCCGCTCCGCTGCCTGAAGCACGCAACGGCGATCATCTGCCGGGAGGGTTCAGATCGGCAAGGAGCGGTCAAACAGTGGCCCATCCCCATTCCGGTGCGGTTCTCAGGTTGGACCCGTTCCGTTTAAGGTTCGGTTAAGGTTTGGGCGGTACCCTTCGCAGGATGTCTGGCAACGACCGGCCGGGCAGAACGCTCGCGGCTTCTAGGAATAAGGGCCTGTTCACCCTTGTTCGCCAGTCGGGGATGCCCTCTGTGACGGAAAGGAGCAGGAGCATGCAATTCCGCGTTGCTGAAGGTGTGTTGGCTGTTGCGTTCATCGGTGGCATGTCGGGCTGTGGTGCTGTATCGAGACTTGGGGCAAAGGAGGAGGCCTCGAGCCAGAAGGTGGCACTGTCGGCGGTTCCCGACCCTGCCCGAATGGCCATCGAGAAGTTGACCGCCGGAGGAGAGATCAAGAAGATCGAGAAGGAAGAGGCGGGCGGGAAGGCGGTCTACGATGTTGAGGCGACGGTGGGTGAGAAGAATGTGGAGTACGATGTGGCGGGGGACGGCACGGTCTTGACGGCCGAAGAGAGCGTTCCCTACGCCTCCCTACCCACAGAGGTCCGAGCCACGGCTGAGAGGTACTTCGGCTCAGCCGTAGGATTGGCGGCCTCCAAAGAAGTCGAGAAGGGCAAGACCTTCTATGAGGTGGAGGGCAAGAAGAAGGGGGGGGCAGTCGCCCTGAAGCTGACGGAGGACGGCCAGATTCTGGAAGAGGAGAAGTAGTGAAGGATCCGGGGTCCTTGCTGGACGGCACTGCAAGGCCGAGGGTGTCCTCCCTGGACTGGGCGAGAGGGCGTGGATGGAGGATCTCCAGGCAGGCGAAGTCGCCCGCAGGGTCCCGCCCGCATCACAAGGGGGCAACGAATGCCGCAGGGTATTGACTGTGCGAAGTGACTTTCTGCCATTCTCCCGGCCATCCATAACGGAAGAAGACATTGCCGCCGTGGCTGACGTGCTACGCAGTGGCTGGATTACTACCGGCCCCAGAACGACGGAGTTCGAGCGGAAGTTCCACGAGTACGTCGGTTGTCCCGGGGCGGTGGCGTTGTCCTCCGCGACCGCTGGGATGCACTTGGTCCTGAAGGCCCTCGGGATCGGGCCCGGCGACGAGGTAGTCACGCCTTCGATGACGTGGGTGTCCACGGCGAATCTGATCGTTCTTGCAGGTGCGACTCCGGTCTTTGCCGATGTGGACCGGGACACGTTGATGGTTTCCCACCAGTCCGTGCAGGCCTGTCTGACCGAAAGAACGCGGGCGATCATCCCCGTGCACTTTGCTGGGGCCCCGGCTGACATCGAGCCGATTCGCCAACTGGCTACAGCCGGCAGGATCGCCCTTGTCGAGGATGCGGCGCATGCTCTGGGGACGAGGTACCACGGCCTGCATGTGGGCCACTGCGGCACCTCGATCTTCTCGTTTCACCCCATCAAGAACATCACGACGGGCGAGGGCGGCATGTTTTGCTCAGAGGATGAGGAACTCCTGGAACGCGTCAAGCGATTGAAGTTCCACGGGCTGGGGGTAGACGCCTATGATCGCCAAACGCAAGGACGCTCACCCCAGGCAGAGGTACTGGAGCCGGGATATAAGTACAACATGACCGATATTTCCGCTGCCTTGGGGATGCGGCAACTGGCTCGTGTGGATGTGCTGAATACCAAACGGACCGAACTGGCGATGCAATACCGGGGGCGGCTCTCGGAGATCGAGGAAGTCATTCCCC
>JAGOQT010000330.1 GCA_018007255.1 Phycisphaerae bacterium
GAGGTCCGGGAGGGGAGCCCGGTGCAAGGGTGCAGAGGCCCTTCATGCCCCAGGTCGCAGTGGCGTTTGAACAGGTCGATCCGCAGTTCGGACGGGACCCCAACCTGGATGTGTCGTCCGATCCGCTGAGGACCTCCGAACCGGGCACAGAGCCGAACGTCCCCAACTCCACTCTGCCCCGCCGGGACTACCAGTCGCAGAGCTGTGTGGTCACCTCCCGCAGTGACGAGGTCCGCATCCGGCAGGCCATGGACGGGCTGGCCACCCTGACGCCGGTGTACGGCGAGATCTATACCCAGGGCCCTGAGAGCGTACTGTGGCTGAACACCAGCCTGGCCCTGGGGGTCCACACCATCTACCCGGGGGGCGTCACGCCGGCCGATCCGCAGCAGTACGAGTTCTTCCGCCGCCAGTGGTACGATCAGGCCATGATGGGTTTCTGGAGCCGGCGGGACGCGCCTGAAGGTCGCGGACCTGGGGGAAACGATGCAGGCGGACCCGGCGCAGCCCCGGGTGCAGGCCGCCGCGGCGGGCGCAGGGCGGGTCTGCGATCCGAGCAGTGGCGGCGGTTCCAGATCGGCCTCGAGGCCATGCAGGGTGCCCCGACCAGGGATCCGTTTACCGGGCAGATGGTGCTGGTTCGATCCATGCCGGTGAGGTACGCGGATGGGTCCTTTGCCGGTGCCACGGCCATGGTCCGCACGATCCACGAGATCTTCGCGACCATGCAGTTGCCCGAGCGGTGGGGGACCGACATCCAACGGATGCTGGTCCTGGTGGATCCCAACGCCGTGGATCCCAACGGCAGTCCTGCGCTCTGGGCCCAGGTCCTTCTGCACGACGGCGGAGAGGGCCTGCCCAGTCGCGAAGGCCCTCCGCCGGAAGGAGGGCCGCGCCCGGGCTTCGGAGCCCCGGGCATGGCGGCTCGTCCGGGCGGGCCCGGGCCGTTTGAGCGTCAACTCTCCGAGGATACCCCGGACAGGAGGACCCTCGCTGCACTGATCGACGACATCGCCCAGAGGCGGGCCGGGGTCCGGCAAGTGGCGTACCGGGGTCGGGAGTGCCTCCTGGCCTATCAGCCCTTGGACATCCCGCAGGTGGCTGCCCTGTTGGTCGTCCCGTACGAGCAGGTCGTGGGGCTCTCCAAGACCCTGGAGCAATCCTTGCTCGAACAGGGCTGGTTCTGGCTCCAGGGCACGACCCTGGTGCTGCTGGTGGTCGGGATCGTGGCCGTGGTCCTGGCCGCCCTCAAGGCCCGGTCCGTCACGAATCCGATCCACGCCCTGATCGAGGCCGGCCAAAGACTGGGCACAGGGGACTACGACGCCCGCGTCGAGATCGCCACAGGGGACGAGTTCGAGCACCTCGGGCGGGTCTTCAACGAGGCGGGTCCTCAACTTCGGGAGCGTGAGAAGATGAAGCGGTCCCTGGAGCTGGCTGCGGCCATCCAGCAGGGCCTTCTTCCGGATCGGCCGCCGTCGCTGGAGCACCTGGAGATCGCGGGCCGATGCGTCTACTGTGACGAGACGGGCGGCGACTACTACGACTTCATCGACCTGCATGGCACAGACGGGCGCCGGATCGGCCTGGCCTCGGCGGATGTGAGCGGCCACGGCATCGGTGCCGCACTCCTGATGGCCGCCACGCGGGGCATGCTGCACGCCGATGCCGAGCATCACCTCCGTGACCTCTCGTCCCTCCTCCGCGGGCTTAACGCCAGGCTGGTGCGGGACGCCGTGGCCGGTCAGTTCATGACGCTCTTCTACGGCATCCTGGAGGACGCCACGCGGTCCCTGACCTGGGTGTCCGCGGGCCATGAGCCGGCGATCTGGGTCCACGCCCGGAGCGGCCGGATCGAGGAGCTCCCTAGCACGGGTCTGCCCCTCGGCGTGGAGCCGGATGCGGACTTCGATCAGGCCGGTCCGGTGATCCTGGAGCCGGGTGACATCCTGGCAGTGGGCACGGACGGGATCCGGGAGGCCCGCAACCAGGCGGGCGAGTTCTTCGGCATGGAGCGATTCCTGGAGATCCTCCGGGACCAGGCCGCACTCCCCGCGGACCAGATCTGCGCAGCCGTCATCGATGGGGTGATCCAGTTTGTGGACCCTGCGCCGCGAACGGACGACATTACGCTCATTGTGGTCAAGGCGAAGGCGTGATGTACAAGAATCCAGAATCCGGAAGCCGCAAGCCGGAAGTGGGGAGGGGACGGCTTGGGCAGGGCGTGTCTTCCCTGTGACGGTGGATTCCGGCCTCCATGCCCACCCGCGGAGCCGGGTGGCACGCATCACGGGCCGATTGCCACCTGGATCGGCGTGATCTGAAGCGCCTTGGCGATGTCCTTGGGGTCGATCCGCAGGAGCAGGCCGCGGTGTCCGGCGTTGATGTAGATGCGGTCCAGATCGAGGATGGTCTGTTCCACGTATACGGGCAGGGGCCTGCGCGTGCCGAAGGGACTGGTCCCTCCGACCTGGTAGCCGCTGTGCCGGTCCGCCACCTTGGGGTCGCACGCGGCCACGGACTTGACGCCCAGGATCCGGGCCAACTGCTTGGTCGAGACCTCGCGGTCCCCGTGCATCAGGACGATCAGGGGCTCCTTGCAGTCCGTCTCCATGACCAAGGTCTTGACGATCACGTGCTCGTCCACGCCCAGCTCCCTGGAGGAGACCCGGGTTCCGCCCCGATCCTCATAGGTGTAGGTGAAGACCTCGAACGCGATGCCGTGCTGTTCCATACAGCGGATTGCGTTCGTCTTGGGATGGTCCTTCTTGGTCATCGGTTGTACCTATACCATACCACGATGCCCGGAGACCGTTCAATAGCACAGAGATTCCGCGCTCATTTTCGGTCCGTTGTTGCACGACAGGGTGGACGCCGACATCGGCAACGACGCTGAAGGACAACGACGGGTAGCAGGTGGACGACCAGGCCGGCACCCGCATGCACCTTCAGGCCGGGCCGTCGAACCCGGCCTTTCTTATTGCCAAGGACTTGATGCGGCCGATAGCATAGACCCGACCCCATGGATTACTGAATAAGGAGCCTCGGCATGCAGCGTCGTGGATGGACCTCCTGGCTGTCGCTCAGCCTGGCCTTGATGGCCGGGTGTGTCCATCCATCCCTGACCGGAAGGGCGGTCTTCTCAGGCGAGGTCAGGCAATGGCACGCCGTCACCCTGACCTTTGACGGGCCGCAGTCCGGCGAGACCGCAGATCCGAATCCCTTTCTCGACTATCGCCTGGAGGTGACCTTTGCCAAGGGGGCGAGGCGGTATGTCGTGCCCGGCTACTACGCGGCAGACGGCTGTGCCGCAGAGAGCAGCGAGACCGCCGGCAACAAGTGGCGTGTCCACTTCGTACCCGATGGGACGGGAAGGTGGACGTACGCGGCCTCGTTCCGGACCGGTACGGACGTGGCCCTGAGCAGTGACCCCAAGGCCGGTGGGCCGATCGCGTTTGACGGTGCCACAGGTGCATTCACGGTTCTGCCCACGGACAGGCCGGCCCCGGACTTCCGTGCCAAGGGGATGTTACGATACGTAGGAAAGCGGTATCTGCAATTCGCCCAGACGGGTGAGTCGTTCATCAAGGCAGGGGCGGATAGCCCAGAGAACCTCCTGTCCTTCGCAGACTTCGACGGGACCTATGACACCGAGGAACTGACCCGTGAGGGCGAGGCCCAAGGGACCAAGTTCATCCACCGGTACGGGCCGCATATCAGGGACTGGCGGCCGGGCGATCCCACCTGGAAAGGAGGCAAGGGCAAGGGCCTGATCGGGGCCCTGAACTACCTGGCCTCTAAGGGCATGAACAGCGTCTACTTCCTGACCTACAACATAGACGGAGGAGACGGCAGGGATGTGTGGCCGTGGACCGATCCCAAGACCAAACTCCGCTTCGACTGCAGCAAGCTGGACCAGTGGGAGATCGTCTTCTCGCACATGGACCGGCTCGGTCTGCAGCTCCACGTCGTCACCCAGGAGACGGAGAACGACCAAGGAATCGACGGCGGCGAACTCGGGCGTGAGCGGAGGCTCTACTACCGCGAGTTGATCGCCCGCTTCTCCCACCACCTGGCCCTGGTCTGGAACCTGGGCGAGGAGAACACCAACACGGACGGCCAGCGCAAGGCCTTCAGCCAGACCATCCGTGACCTGGACCCCTATGACCATCCGATCGTGTGCCACACCTTCCCTGGCCAATACGACCAGGTCTACACACCGCTCCTCGGGTATCCTCATTTTGAAGGTCCTTCGCTTCAGACCAACGACACGCACGACCAGACGATCCGGTGGATCGACCGGTCCGCAGCAGCAGGCAGGCCGTGGTTCGTGTGTCTCGACGAGATCGGGCCTTCGCACACAGGGGTCATGCCAGACGCCAACGACTATGGGCATGACGAGGTCCGCAAGAGGCACCTGTGGGCCAACCTGATGGCTGGTGGTGCTGGGGTGGAGTGGTACTCCGGGTATCGCTTTGCCCACAACGACCTGAAC
>JAGOQT010000331.1 GCA_018007255.1 Phycisphaerae bacterium
GCCCTGTACTATGCCACGAGCCACGAGGTGTGCGGCAAGGTCCTGGTGTACGACCTGGGCGGCGGGACCTTCGACGTCACTATCATGGACGTGCGGGGCCGTGAGATGACCATCCTGTGCTCGCACGGCGATCATCATCTGGGGGGTGTGGACTTCGACCAGGTCGTGCTCGAGATCTTCCAGCAGAGCTACCGCAGTGAATTCAAGACCGATCTGATCGCCTGCGGCGAGGAAAGGGCCAAGTTCGAGGACGAGGCGGAGGACGTGAAGAAGACCCTGTCCCGCAGGCCCTCGGCCAAGAAGATCTTGTACGGACCGGCCGGCACGCTCAAGGTGGAGGTCTCGCGGGAGCAGTTTGAGGCGGCGATCGCCCACCTCCTGGCCCGGACCGACATCCTGATCGACGTGGCCCTGGAGGAGGTGAAGCTCCGTCCCTCCGACATCCAGCAGGTCCTGCTCGTGGGCGGCAGCACGCGGATTCCCTCGATCCGGGATCGCCTGGAGCGGACCTTCGGATTCCCGCCGATCGCCGCGGTCAACGTCGATGAATGCGTGGCCTTGGGCGCGGCGCTCCACGCCGGCCTGACGATGATCCGCGAGGCCCCCACGGAGGTGGCTCCGGGCATCACCGGCGGATTGGCGGACGTGAAGCTGACCGATGTGTGCAACCACAGCTACGGGACGCTGTGCGCGCCGATCGACAAGGAGACGGGCCGGCGGGTCATGGCGAACCGGATCATCCTCAAGAAGAACACGCCCCTGCCCTGCGAGGACACGCAGACCTTCTACACCGTGCGCGACGGGCAGACCGAGATCGAGGTCACCGTGACCCAGGGCGAGGACACGGACCCCCGGTACGTCAACCGGATCGCCACGTACCACTTCAAGCTGCCTCCGGATCGGCCTTCCGGCCGACCGGTCAAGGTCACCTACAGCTACGACGTGAACCAGCGCATGCACTGCCGATTCGAGGATGTGGAGTCCGGCCGGGCCCTGGAGGTGGACCTGTCTGTGGATTCGCAAGGCAACTTGGTCGCCGCACCGTCCGAGGAGCAGACCGGTGTCGTCGAGTCGGTGCAGGTGCGATAAGACGGGACTATGCCGGAACCGGTCCAGACCAATCCCCTGACTGGGCGGGGGGGGCCATCCCCTGGCTGTGGATCCCTGCAGTGCAGTGTACTGCTCACGCAGAAGGGCGAGCCCAAGCCCTGGGACTGGTTCCTGGTCGAGATCCGCGGGTCCGCATCCCTGCTCGAAGGGGCCGGAGCGACCCTGGGGCTCTGGATCGAGGACCTTACGTGCGGGTCGTCTCATGTCCGGCCGGTCCTGGAGCGGCTCTCAGGGTCCTCGGGCATGCCGAGCGACCATGCCTTCCTCTACAAGGCCCCGTTGACCCGCGTCCAGGCCGTGGACGGCTCCACCTGGCAGGTCACCGTCCAGGTCGACACCTCCATGATCTGCTTTGCCCGCTGCGGCCTCTGTGCCCTGGCCTTCAGCACCGAGGTGATCGACGGCAGGGGGCATGCGCTGCAGGCCCGGTCTCCGTTCACGTACGAGAATCGATCCCGCGGATACCTGGACCTGGGGGAGGATCTGGACCGGGCCAGGACGATGGCCCTGGCCCTCGCCCTCGGCGTGGCCACCAGAGACGAAGGTTCGCTGGGCCGTGAGCTGGGCTATGTGCGGGGCTGGGCCCTGGCCGCCATGGACCTGGGCGCCCTATCCCTGAAGAGCAAGCGCCGCTTCGAGAAGGCCCTCCAAGGCCTGGCCGGGCTGTTCTCCCGCCAGGTCGAGGTGGACCTCCGCGAGGTCTGTGATGGGATCAACCAGAAGACCCCGGTGGCCCTGCGCTACGACATCCTGGAGTTCTGTATCGTGGTGGCAGGGGCGTGCGGCCAGGTGGGAGAGGGCAAACTGGCCCTGCTCAAGGACCTGGTCCAGTGGCTGGAGTTGGATCCCGAACGATTCAGGGCCATGATGGCCAAGGCGGTCCCCATGCAGGCCTTCCAGGTCATTGATGCGGCGGTCCTGCTGGGCATCCAGCCCGACATGCCCAAGGAGGACGCCCTGCGCCAGCTCAACCGCGAATACGCCAAGTGGAACGCACGGGTGACCAACCCGGACGATCAGGTCCGGTCCCAGGCCGACCAGATGATCAACCTGATTGCCCGGACCCGCCATCAGTACGCACTCTGATGCGGGATCGCCGTACGGCTGAGCCCGCCTGCCGGGGGTCTCGGGCCCCTTGTGCTGCGGGCCGCGTCAGAGGGTCTCCGCAGCCTCTTTCGGGATCCAGCCGTCGCTGCCGTCGGTCAGTTGGATGTGCAGCCAATCGGGCCGCCTCTCGATCAGCTGGAACTCCGTGCCCGCGTGCAGGGGGGCCTTGAAGCTCTCTGGGTAATTGGGCCCGTCCCCCTGGCGGGCCACGACCTGTGCTGCCGTGATCACCCCGTCTACCGTGCCCCTCTGTTGTCCCACCTCGACGATCACGGAGGCGGCCGCGCACGCCAGGACCAGGCCTGCGATCCCGGCCGTGGTGAGGATCGGCCTCCCGGGCCCCAGCCAGACCATGGCTGTCAGGGCTAGAAGGACGCACGCACAGGCCAGACAGGCCACCAGGAACCGGGTCTTCAGGGACAGATCGTAGTGCCAGAAGAGCAGGGTCTGGAGCACCTGCTGCTCGGTCCTGACCGGGATCATGTCCAGTCGCCGGCTCCGCGCAAACGCCAGGTTCTTCTGGATGTGGACGTCCCCTCCGTCGATCCGCTCTGCCCGGCGGTAGTTCAGGACGGCCCGGCCGAGGTCTCCCGTGAGGAGATAGGCGTTGGCGAGGTTGTAGTAGAGCCGGGCGTTGTGGATGCCCCCCTCCCGGATGAGCCGCTCGTACTGGAGCGCGGCCGTGTGGTAGAGCTGTCTTTGGGCCTCCGGGTCCGCCTCGGTGTGGGCGGTCCCGAAGGTCTTGTTGGCCTCGGCGAACAGGGACTGGGCCTCCTGCGCGGGCAGCGCAGCCTGCAGGCCGGCGGCCCAGCCCAGGCAGGCCCATGTCACTGCGGCCGCGATCCTGGCACCGCGCGTCACGGTTCGGCCCTCCGGTCTACTTCTCGTATGACCTCCATGGCCTCCCGCACCTGCCGGTCCTCCAGTGAGGCCGAGGTCGGGGAGTAGCGGGCGGCCTCGCACTCGGCCAGGAGGTCGTGGACCCGTCGGGCCAGATCCTCGTCCCGTGTTGCGGCGGCCACGACCTGGCGGCAGTCCGCCGCAGTCAGCGACCCGGCCGTCCGATCGAAGCGGTCGCCCAGGAACTGGCGCAGGGCCGCAGCCAGGACCGGATGCCGCTGGTGGGGTCCTTGGGACAGGGCCGCCTCAAGCCGCCCCAGGGCCTTGCCCGCAGCGCTGCGCCTCCGCTGCTTGGCCTGCCTCTCAGGGGTGGTATGGGTGGCCGCCCTGTAGGATGCACTGCCGATCAGCAGGCCCAGCGGCAGGAGCCAGAGGGCGACATAAGGGAGGCGGACCAGGGCCAGGGCAGGGGAGAAGGACTGGTTGACCAGCGAGCCCGGGTGTTCGTAGTTGGCGGCCATACCCTGCTTGATGGCCTCCACCTCCTTGTTGACCGGCTGGTCCAGGGACCGGCCCCCGATATCCGCATTGGTCAGGACCTTCGTGGGGCTGACCTTCAGCGGGATGGGGTCCGTCTCGGCCGTGACATAGCGGCCCTGGTCTGCGTCGAAGTACACCAGGGGGATCGGCGGGATCCGAGTGACCTTGTCGTTGTTGGCCCTGAGCGTCTGGGTGAAGACCTTGCAGCCGTTCTCGATCACGGGGGAGGCCTGCTCGGTGGGGATGCGGAAGTTGGCCTCGAGATCCGAGAGGAGGGCCAGATCCGGCCATTGAACGGGCTTGAGGAACGGATTGCCGCCGATCCGGACGGTCAGGGTGATCGGGTCGCCGACGCTGACCTCGACCGGGGAGGCAGAGGCCGCGATCGTGTACCTGCCGACCAGACCGTAGAACCCCGCAGGCCTGTCCTGCTCGGGCAGGGGCCGGACGGTCATCTCCACGGGCGGGCCGGCTACGCTGAACGGGGCATACTGCTTCCTCGCCCCGAACAAACCGAGGTCTCTGAAGGGGTCGCTGGACCGTTGGAGACCCACGGCCAGAGACACACTGACCGAGATCGTGCCCAGGTCCAGGGTCCCGGCCTGCTGGGGGATCAGGACCTTGCTGAAGCGGACCAGGTTCCAGGTCCGGCCGTCCCGGTTCACATCGGACTGGGACACGTACGCGGCGACGCGGAGGGTGATCCTGTGGAGCTTGGCCTGGGGATCGATCGTCTCGGGGTCCTCGAACAGGAACCGGTCGTCGGAGAACACGGGCACGTTGAACTCGACCTCGCCCACGTCGGCGTCCGCTGCGACATACAGCCGGACGGTCATCAACACGGGCTGGCCCACGTAGCAGGTCCGGTCTTCCAGGTCCACCTCCAGGGCC
>JAGOQT010000023.1 GCA_018007255.1 Phycisphaerae bacterium
CCTTGTTGCCGGTTCCCCGGTACTCACCCGGCAGGACCACGACCGTGTCCCCAGCCGCGGCTGCGTTGATGCCTCGCTGGATCGTCTTGAAGGCGTTCCCCGTAGTCAGGCCGCTGTACGCGTCGTTGCCGCTCACGGTGTCGACGTAGTAGGTCCGCTCGTGTACGCACGTGCCGCTGACATCCACCCACACGGGGTCTGCTCCGTCCGTGCTGGTCGAGCTGCCCAGGAAGCCATGGTTGCCGTAGCCGGATAGGTCGTTGACCGTCTGGCCGTTGCCCTCGTCGAAGTTCCAGTACCCCACCATCCCCGCCTGCGGGCCCACCGGGACGGTCGTCATGGCCGTGGTGACCTGGGGCGCGGTCAGGGCGAGGTTGAAGATCCGGACATCGTCCACCATCCCGCGAAGGTACCGGTAGGAGAGGTCGCTGTACTGCCTGCCCACGTACGCGAACTGGCCGCTGTCCAGGATGCTCATCCCGGACCCGCTCTGGGCATGGAAGACGCCGTCCACGTAGATCTTCATGACGCCGCCCTCGAGGATGCCCATCACGTGGTGCCACTCCGTGTCCGTGTATTGGAGCGTGCTGTCCACCGCGTTGACATACCCATTGCCTGTCAGGAACCGGAAGGTGTTGGAGCTGTACCGAACCAAGCCGTAGCCCCTGTAACTCCACCCCCCAGAGCTGGACAACTTGCCCACGATCCCCCAGTACTGGCCGGTGTTGCTGGGATCGAGCTGGACCCACGCCCCGACACTCATGTTGCCGGTGACTCGGATGGAGGTGTTGTTGCCGAGATTGACGTAGTCGTCGGTCCCGTCAAAGGACAGGCACGACGACCCGGCCACCTGACAGTACGTGGCAGTATCCGCGGACACGGCGGGGCACATCAGAGACCCCCAGAGGCAGCACAGGGTCACTCCCGCCAACCACTTCGTCATCCCACTCGTCTTCATAGGTCTCACCTTCCAAAACAAAGAATGCCGTTTCGACGATCACCTATTCACTATCGGTCCTGTGAAACCGGGACATTAGGGAGGAGCCGGTTTGAGGAGGGACCGGCCAGTACACCTGCTGAGGCCTCCACGCACACGCCGGACAGGGGACTCATGCTCCACGCCTCCTACGCTGCTCATCGGATCTGGGCCTTGATCCACGACCCTGGCCATGATACCACAACCCTTAGCAGTCAGGCCCTGTGATCTCCTCTGATCCGGCCCTGTATAGGACGTTCAAGGCCCGGCAGACCGAAAGATCACCTTCGCTAGTTATGTCCCCCTTGGTTGTCCCTGCGCAACGGCAAGACCGGAAAAGCTTGACAAAAACCCAGACAGGATGTATGGTCCCTGGCGTCTTCCGGGTCCTATCCCATAGTTGTGTCATCAGGAGGACCTGTCGGATCTGGTTTGGAGAAGGTCCGTGAATCCGTGCGACGGTGCTATGATGAGGTTTGTATCGCGTATGGGGTCGGGCTGAGCCAGTGAGGATTCAGTCGACCCGTGTTTGTATTGTGAAGTATTTCACAGAAAGGAAATGGGTATGAGCAAGCGAGTGATTCTTGTGCTGGCAGTGGTTGTGTCTCTGCTGTGCTTTGTTGGGCTGGCGGTCTCGCAGCCTGGCGGTGGAGCAGGCCAGGGCGGTGGCCGCGGACAAGGCATGGGCGGTGGCATGGGCATGGGCATGGGCATGGGTATGGGCAGGGGAGGCTTCGGCGGTGTCAACGCCGCTACCTGCAGGCAGGTGCTCGGCATGACGGAGCAGCAGTGGGAGCCCATCAATGCCAAGTTTGAGAAGGTCAGGCAGCTCATGACCGACTCGCGGGTCACCATCACCCCGATGTCCGGCCGACGCGGGCGAGGCGAGGACGCGGCCCCGGCCGACAGCGCCCCCCAATGGATGAGGCCCTCCCAGCGTGCCCAGATGAGCGGGCAGGCCCTGACCGAGGGTGAGAAGGCCGCTGAGGCCCTCCTGGACCTGGTCGAGAAGAAGGACTCGGATGTGAAGCAGGTCCAGCAGAAGGTGGAGGCCCTGCGGGCCATCCGGAAGAAGGCCCAGGCGGACCTGGCCACTGCGCAGGCCGATCTTCGCAAGGCGGTGGACGAGCGTCAGGCAGCCATGCTCACGCTCATGGGTATCCTCGACTAGAGGTCTTGCCTGTGCCCCGGGGCGGGGCAGAGGTTAGCGGATCTTGGGACGGGGCCAGGCCATTGCGGCTTGGCCCCGTTTTCTGTTGGTCCTGGCACAGCGGCAGGACCGCCCGGACCGCTGGGCGTGGCCCATGGCCAGGGTGCGGATGCCCGCCGTTCTACGAAGCCTTCTTGAACGGTTGCGTCACGGACCAGTGGGTCTGGGTGATCCACCAGGCCTTGCCGCGGCGGCAGTAGACCTCCGTGCAGTTCCAGAGGTGGGCCCGTCCACCCGCATGGGCCACGTAGTTGTAGGTGAGCACCGCGGCGTTGCCGGAGACCTGCACGGTCGGATTGAGCAGCTCGTAGCGGTCCACCCGGACCTTTCCCCGGATGCCCTCGAACAGGGCCATCAACTCCTCGATGCCGTTCACACGGCGGGCCTGCTCGGGGTCAAAGTAGACGACCTCTGGAGCGGTCACCTCAAGGAACCCGGACGGGTCTCCTTGGCACCACCGGTCCAGGGCGGCCCGCTCCATCTGCAAGACCAGGTTCGCGACCTCCTCCGCGTCCGTCTGGGTCATGTGTTGACGGCCCAGCGGGCCGCAGCATCCTGCCAAGAGGACGGGGATCCAGAACCATGCTGTCATCACCCTCATCTGCATCTCCTCCTTGTTGTTCCTCCTCGAGTCCCCCCCTGCCCCCACGAGGCAGGGGACTGCACAGTTAGTGCCTGAAGTGGCGTTTGCCCGTGAAGACCATGGCCAGACCATGGCGGTCTGCGGCAGCGACAACCTCGTCATCCTTCTTGGACCCGCCGGGCTGGATCAGCGCAGCCACGCCGGCGGCTGCCGCGTTCTCGACATTGTCGGCAAACGGGAAGAAGGCGTCCGAGGCCAGACAGGCCCCCTTGGCCTCGATGCCTGCGTGTCGGACCGCGATGGAACCGGACTCCACGCGGTTCATCTGGCCTGCCCCGACTCCCAGGACCTTTCTGTTCTTGGTCAGGACGATCGCGTTGCTCTTGGCGTGCTTGGCCACCAGCCAGGCGAGCTTGAGATCCTCCATCTGCGCAGGGCTCGGTCTTGCCCTGGTGGGGTAGGACAGCCGTTCCGGATCCCAACCCGCGAGGTCTCGCCTCTGGAGCAGCATCCCGCCCACGATGCAGCGGACGTCGCACTCCCCATGGTCGGCCTTGCTCCGATCGATGGGTCCGGTCTCGATCAAGCGGACCCGTCCCCCCCAGGTCTTGAGGGTGCGGATGATCTCCACCGCCTGGGGGTCGAACCCGGGGGCCACGATCACCTCGGCGAAGAAGCCGCTGGCCCCCAGGGCCTTGCCGAATCGGCCGTAGGACTCCATGATCGTGCGGGCCAGTTCCTCGTCCACGTCCCGGTTGAGGGCGATGATGCCGCCGAATGCGCTGACCACGTCCCCCTCGTAGGCCTTGCGATAGGCCAGGCGGATGTCCTCGTCGATCGCGCACCCGCAGGGATTCATGTGCTTGACGACCACGGCTGCGGGCTCATCGAACTCCTTGGCCAACTCGAACGCGGCGTTCGCGTCCATCAGGTTGTTGAAGCTGATCTCCGTGTCGCCGCACACGAACCGGCCGTTGCTGACCGAGGTCTCGCGGGCATGGGGGAGCCGATAGAATGCCCCCACCTGGTGCGGGTTCTCTCCGTACCGCAGGAGCATCTCCCGGCGCAGCGGGATCGCCACCCTCTCAGGGAAGTCTGTGCCGGCCTTGACGTTGAGATAGCGGGCGATGGCCGCATCATAGGAGGCGGTTGCGCCGAACGCGGCCCGGGCTAGGTCCGCTCGGAGTTGCTCGGCCACGAGGCCCCCGCTGGACTGCATCTGCTCCAGGACCCGGGCATACTGGTCCGGGCTGGTCACCACCGTCACGAACCGGTGGTTCTTGGCTGCGGACCGGATCATGGCCGGTCCGCCGATGTCGATGTTCTCGATGGCCTCGGCCAGGCTGCAGTCCGGCTTGGCGACGGTCTGCTCAAAGGGATAGAGATTGACGCAGACCAGGTCGATCGGCTCGATGGCGAAGATCTTCATGGCCTCGATGTGCTCGGCCTTGTCCCGCAGGCCCAGCAGGGCCGCGTGGATCTTGGGGTGCAGCGTCTTGACCCGGCCGTCCATCATCTCCGGGAAGCCGGTGATGGCCTCCACGCTGACGACCTGAATCCGGGCCTCGGTCAGTCGCTTGGCCGTGCCGCCCGTGCTGATGATGCGGACCCCCAGGGCCGCCAGGCCTTTGGCGAACTCGACAACGCCCGCCTTGTCCCATACGCTGATCAGTGCAGTCTTGATCTTGATGTCCATAGATCCTATCTCCTGAAAGGCCGTTGTGTCCACGAGCGGAAGGTCCCTCGATCCGGTGCCGGGGCCTCCTCCATCCGTTGACCCTGCTCGAGCCGGCTCCCCTACTCCAGGTCCACGTAGTCTGCCAGATCGATCTGGTGGGACACCTCGAACTGCTGCAGGGTCCTGATCCGTTCGAGGTCGTCCCGGATTCGACTGACGAGCTTGAAGATGTACGGCTTCCCGGCCAGGCGGTTTTTCAGATCGTCCAACATCGGCTCCCACTGGCCGCCGTAGAGCTGGGACTTGAGAACGATCAGCATCCGGTGCTCATCGGTCAGACCGCGTACAAAGGCCTGGACGGCCTCACTCGCAGGGGCCTTCGCCTCCTTGTCCTTCCGTTCACCGCGTCCAGCCATGTCCACTCGCCACGATCTGTCGGCCCGTTGGCACCGTGCCTGTGCGCCGGGCATACTATGGGCAAAGCCCGGAAAATGCAACCTAATTTCCAGGGGTTCGATGGATCGGGGGCGGTAGTCTCTCCAGCTTAACTTCGCGGGCCGCTCCCCGTCTCGGGCATCCACCTTGCCTTGGCCGGCGAATCGCGTATACTGATCCCCGTTGGTCCAAGGCGCGGACGCCCGAAGACTGGATCTCTTCCAAGCGACAGAGGAATGCTTAGGCACAGACTGATCTTCGGGGTGTTGATGGCCGCGGCCTTCATCGGCCTGGTCCTGGTGGACGGCTGGATGGACGGGTCGTGGACTGCGGCGAAGGACGATGACAAGCCGTTCCAGGGGCCCATCTTCGCGGCCTTGGTCTGTGTCCTCATGGTCCCCGCACACCTCGAGTTGGCGGCCATGGCCAGGGCCAAGGGACTCCGGATCCCAACCGCAGCGACGATCGCCGGCTCCGTGCTGCTGTGCACGACTCCCTGCTGGCCGGCCTGCAGGGGCCTTGGGTGGGGTGAGTACATGGCCTTGGTCCTCAGTGGCACGCTCTGCGCCCTGCTCCTCTATCATGTCCTCACGAACGGTCTGGCGGGCGCCATGGCGAGTACGGGCATCGGTCTGCTCGCCGTGGTCTACCTGGGCCTGCTGGGCGGGCTGGCAGTGGCCGTCCGTGTGGACTTCGGGGTCTGGCCCCTCCTGATGTACGTGTGGGTCGTCAAGGCCGCCGACATCGGGGCCTTCGCCGTGGGCAGTCTCGTGGGCAGGCATAAGCTCGCCCCTCGGATCAGCCCCGGCAAGACCTGGGAGGGCCTGATGGGGGCCGTGGCCCTGGGTGCGGGCG
Source organism: Phycisphaerae bacterium (assembly GCA_018007255.1). Taxonomy (GTDB): domain Bacteria; phylum Planctomycetota; class Phycisphaerae; order Sedimentisphaerales; family Anaerobacaceae; genus DTPU01. The sequence goes on from JAGOQT010000023.1 coordinate 5,738, forward strand.
TGGCCGTGCTTTCGGGCAGGCCCTTGGGTATAATGCCGACCTCCTGGGCCCTGGTGTTTGGGATGGTCTTTGCGGTCGTAGGCCAACTCGGTGACCTGGTCGAGTCCGTGCTCAAGCGGGATGCCCAGGTCAAGGACGCCTCGGATCGGGTGCCCGGGTTCGGCGGGGTGCTGGACGTGGTGGATTCCCCCTTGGTCGCAGCCCCATGGGCGTACCTGTTCTTATTGCTGGTGAGAGGCTAGATGGAAGTCCACATACAACTGGATGCCCCGGACAAGCATGTGGAGTTGTTCGGCCCTGCGGACAGCCACCTGCGGTTCCTCAAGCAGGTGCTGGGCGTGCGGATCACCGGCCGCAAGACCCACCTGACCGTGGAGGGAGACGACCGGGCTGTGGCCGCCACCGTGGAGGCCATCGAGCAGATGCAGCGGCATCTCGCCGCGCACGGGCTGCTGCGGGCCAGCGACGTGGAGGACATCTGCCGGCCCCTGGAGCAGGGCGCAGCAAAGGCCGCCTGTTCGCAGGACGGGATCACGGTCTTCTCGCGGCACAAGGTCATCAAGCCCTCCACGGACGGGCAGCGGGGCTATGTCCAGACCTTGATCGAGAATGATGTCACCTTCTGCACCGGGCCTGCGGGCACGGGCAAGACCTATCTGGCCGTGGCCGTGGCGGTCTCCATGCTTCGAGCCAAGCAGATCCGGCGGATCGTGCTGGCCCGGCCCGCGGTCGAGGCCGGCGAGCGGCTCGGTTTTCTCCCGGGGGACCTGCAGGCCAAGGTCAATCCCTACCTGCGGCCCCTGTTCGACGCCCTGGAGGACATGATGGACTTCGCACAGATGCGGAAGCTCATCGACCTCGATATCATCGAGATCATCCCCCTGGCCTTCATGCGGGGCCGGACCCTCAACGAGGCCGTGATCATCTGCGACGAGGCCCAGAACACCTCCGCGCTGCAGATGCTGATGGTCCTGACCCGCCTGGGCCATGGATCCAAGATGATCATCACCGGGGACATCACCCAGATCGACCTCGATGCCACGGAGAAGAGCGGCCTGGTGGAGGCCATGGCGATCCTCAAGGGCATTCCGGGCATCGGCGTGGCCCAGTTGCAGCGCACGGACATCGTCCGCCACCGCCTGGTCCAGAGCATCGTGGACGCCTATGAGAAGCAGCAACCCACGGACCGGCGGCCCAAGGCCGCGCGGACCCATACCAGGGACTAGCCCGGATCCGACGGGATCGGGCAAAGGCCTATGATTGCGGTACACGTCAGCCAAGACTTCCCGAAACCGAGGGTGCCTGCCCGATCCGTTCGGGCCGTTGTGCGAGCGGTGTGTGCGCGGTTCGGGGTGCACAGGGCCGTGGTGGGCGTCGCGATCGTGGGGGACCGGACCATGCGGGAGCTGAATCGGCGATTCACGGGGCGAGGGGGGACCACGGATTGTCTGAGCTTCGACCTGTCCGACGCGGGGGATCCTGCAGGCAAGAGGGTCTTCGACATTGTGGTGAACGCGGACAAGGCTGCAGGGGAGTCCTCGCGGCGGGGCCACGATATCCAGGCGGAGCTGGCCCTGTACGTGACCCACGGCCTGCTCCACCACCTGGGCCTGGACGACGCCACGCCGGCGCAGGCGAGGCAGATGCACGGGCTGGAAGACCGGATCCTGCGGGAGCTGGGCTACGGGGACGTATACTGCGTCCGGCCGTCCGGACGGCGAGCCTCGCCGGGGCGGGCACGACCCCGCGTGCGTCCTCCGCGTTGAACCCTGTCGTGGTGGGGGGAGCCATGCTCATCAAGGATCAGGCCATCTGCATCCGTGCGACCGACTTCTCGGAGACCTCCCAGGTCGTGACGTTCTTCGCCCGCGATCACGGCAAGGTCGCGGTCCTGGCCAAGGGCGCGAAGAGGCCCAGGTCTCCGTTCGGCGGGCCGATCGAGAGGTTCAGTCATGGGGGCCTGGTCTTCGCGGACAGCCCGCACGCCAGGCTGGCGACGCTGACCGAGTTCCTGCCCCGCTGCGACCTGGTTCGAGGCCTGTCCGGCAAGATCTCGGCCTATCACGCAGCGCTCCTGGCCACGGAGCTGCTGGACGGGCTCACCCACGACCGGGACCCCCATCCGGTGCTGCACGACCGGTTCCTGCACTTCCTCCAGGAGGTCCTGGCCGGTCCGGCCGTATTGGGCTTGCTGATCCGGTTCCAGTGGGTCCTGCTCAAGGAGATCGGGCTGCAGCCCGTGGTCGATGCCTGTGTCAACTGCCGCACGCCCTATGCGACGACCTGGCCGGCTTGCTCGTTCAGCAGCTCGGCCAACGGCCTGGTCTGCCGCGACTGCGAGGGGGCCTTTGCAGACCGCCTCTGCCTGACGCCACGCACCGCACAGACCCTGGCCCAAATTGACTGTCTCACGAGCGCATCCCCATCTGTGCTCCAGGACATGGAGCGGCTTCTCCTGGGCCACTTCACGCAGATTCTGCACCGCAGGCCCAAGTCCGCTGAGATTGCGCTCGGGACCCTGTTCGCGGCCCCTCGCACAGGGAGATGAGCGATGGCAGTGGGCCTGCCGGCCCTGGGCCTGACGGGTGTCGGCTCCAGCGCAGAGCCGAACCGCGTGGGGCCGGAGGACCTCACGGCTCGTCCGGGTCAAAGAGCTCGGGCTGGACAGATCCATCCTTGCGGGGCTTGGCAGGCAGACCCAGGTGCTCGCGGGCCTTGGGTGTGATCTCACGGCCCCGCTTGGTCCGGCGCACGAAGCCGATCTGGAGGAGATACGGCTCCACCACGTCCTCCAGTGTGTCCCGCTCCTCGCCCAGGGTGGCGGCCAGGGCCTCGATGCCCGCGGGCCCGCCGTCGTACACGTTGGCCAGGGCCCGCAAGAAGGCCCGGTCCAGCTCGTCCAGGCCCAGGCCGTCGATCTGCTCCATCTGCAGGGCGCTGTCCACGATCCGCTCGCTCAGGTGGCCTGCGCCCTTGACCTGGGCGTAGTCGCGGACCCGCTTGAGGAGGCGGTTGGCGATCCGCGGGGTCCCGCGGGACCGGGCCGCAATCAGCTCCAGGGTCCCCGGGTCGCACCTGAGGTCCAGCAGCCGGGCCGATCGCGTGAGGATCGCTGTCAGCTCCGCGACGCTGTAGAACTCCACGTGAAAGAGCATGCCGAACCGGCTTCGAAGGGGCGAGCTGAGCAGACCGGCCCGCGTGGTCGCGCCGACCAGGGTGAACCGCTTGAGCGGGAAGTTGATCGTCTTGGCGTGCAGGCCGCTGTCCACCGTGTAGTCGACCTTGAAGTCCTCCATGGCCGGGTAGATGAACTCCTCGACCGGCGTGCTGAGCCGGTGGATCTCGTCGATGAACAGGATGTCGCCTGTGCCCATGTTGGTCAGCAGGCCCATGACATCGCCGGCCTTGACCAGGGCCGGTCCGGAGGAGCAGCGGAGGGTCGCGGACATCTCATGGGCCACCACATTGGCCAGTGTGGTCTTGCCCAGGCCCGGTGGCCCGTAGAACAGGATGTGCTCCAGGGGCTCGCCCCGCTTCTTGGCCGCGGTCATGGCAATGGCCAGCTTCTCGCGGAGGTTCTCCTGGCCTATGCACTCCTCCAGGCGCTTGGGGCGCAGGGACACATTGAAGGACTCCTCCTGGTCGTTGATCGGCTGGCCGGAGATGATTCGACCGATGGTCATGATCAGACAGAATTCAGAATTCAGAAGCCAGAAGCCAGAAGGCAGAATGAGAAGAAGGTCATTCCCACTTCAGGCTTCCGGCTTCCCATTCTCACACTTCGATTCCTTGCTTCAAGCGGTACACCAGGGGCACGAGCTCCTCTGCGGTCCGGACCTCGGGGTACTTGTGGCAGGCCAACACGATCAGATCTACGGCCTCATTTCGCTTCTCACCCCAGGCGATCAGGATCTCCAGGGCCTCGGCCTGGAAGGGCCGGAACGGCCCTGCCGCCCCTGCGGATGCCTGAGAGGCGGCGGACTGGATCGCGAACCCGGAGAGCTTGCCTTTCAGCTCCGCAATGACCTGCTGGGCCATCCGCTCGCCGATCCCCTGGAGCATCCGCAGTCTCTTCTGGTCCCCGTCCTCGATCGCAGCGGCGACCTCGCCGATGGGGATACTCAGGGCCTTGAGGCCCTTCTTCACGCCCAGGCCCTTGACCGTGGTGAACAGGTCGAAGAAGTCCCGCTCCGAGTCGTTCAGAAAGCCGATCAGCCTGGGGATGAGGTTGCCGCCGCCCAGGCTGCCCTCGTAGTACTGCGTTGTGCACAGGACAACCTCGGTCCCGACCTTGCCGGCCAGGGCCGCGACGCCATACCCGGGCAGCAGGACCTGGTAGCAGATCGGCCCCACCTCCACCAGGCCGGAGTCCTTGCCGAGGGCAACGAGTTTTCCTCTGAGCCGTGCAATCACAGGTTCATCCGAGATAGGCCGACGGCCGGCATTATAGACGGGCCGGGCCCGGCAGGCAAGGCGACTGCCGCGTTGATCCTCACTCGTCCTGGGCCCAGGCAAAGTCGCCGTGTTCCACAGACCAGTCCTCGCCAAAGAAGCCTGCGACCTCCACGCCCGCCAGGCCCTCGGTCAGCATCCGCGAGCTGACGACTGTGCAGTCCGGGAAGCTGCACCCCGCCTGGAGGTAGGTGAAGCGGTCGGTCAGCCTCAGACCGGCCAGGCCCGTCCCGCTGACCACGCCCACGCAGGCCTTGTCACTGCCGGGCCTGGGCCGCAGGAAGAGGCAGGCCAGGTCAGGGGCCTCAAGGGTCCGCGCCCCGCAGGTCACGCGTGTCCGCGTGACCTGTACGGGGCTGTCGCCGAGCAGGGCCCGCCACGACCGGTGTGTGTCCGCGTTGCCGTAGAGAATCACTCCGCGGTCTTGTTCGGCCGCAGGATCGAATGCCGTATCGGGCAGCACGTCCACCGACCCGTTGCCCTGATACCACCACTGCTCCGCGTCGAACCGGGCCTTGGCCCTGGCCCAGGACGTGTCCTCAGGGCCTCCAGCCGTGCCGTACACAAAGACCATGCGGTGGCGGAATGCGTCCTTGAACGGCCCGTACCTGTGCGGTCCCTTGAGCGCAGCCGAGGGCTCGTCCGCCACCTGCCATTGGGGGCCCTCGCGCCGGAGCCAGATCCGGTCCGACCCAGGCCGGGGCCGCACCCCATCCAGGCGCTGGCCGTCGATCTCCAGGCGCAGGCCTGCCTGATCCTGCCCGACCGCCTTCCAGTGCAGGCTCAGGCGCGAGCAGTTCTCCGTGGTCCCGGACACGGTCCGGATGCCCGGATGGAGGCGGAGGTCCACACGGCTCAGGGCCAGGGGGACCTGCTGGGCCTCGATGCAGGCCCAGTGGCACCGGGCCGAGATGCCCGGATTGGCCGTGGCAAAGGAGACCTCCCGGACCTCCTCAGGCACGGGCAGGCGGTGCCTTGCGAAGAAGTCGAACATGGGGGCCCAGTCCACGCAGTCGGCCCCAGGCTCCTCTTCGGAGAGGTCCCACCAGTGCCCCTTGCCGGGCTCCTCGTGATAGACCCAGTCGCGATGGAAGGTCTTGAGGTGGTCGATCATCTGCCTGGCCTGATCCGGCCTGACCGTGGTGTCCTCGCCTCCGTGCAGGATGTAGATGCCGGTGTCCCTGAGGTTCTGCGAGAGCCGGATCGTGTCGCTGGGGGTCTCTGCGCGAAGCAACACCCGGGCCACGGGGCTGACGATGTCGGGCCGCCGAGCCCCTCTGTAGGACCAGAAGCTGATCCAGCCTGCGCTGGGCCCTATGGCTGCGAAGCGGTCCGGGTAGGTCGAGCCCAGGATCCAGGTCCCGTGTCCCCCCATGGAGTGGCCGGTCAGGTACACGCGGCTCGGGTCAGAGGCCAGTGTGCCCCGGACCTGGTCCAGGACCTCCAAGGTGTCCAGACGCCCCCAGTCCTCCCAGTCGAATCCATAGGGCCTTCGGTTGGTGGGGCACACGAGGTGACACCAGGGCTTGCTCGCATAGGCGGAGGCCTGACCCAGGGCCTGCACGCCTGCCCCGTGTACGCTGAGCATCAGGGCGGGGGCGCCGGCCGACCCAGGCCCGGGCAGGGCCTCGCGCAGGGCGTAGACCTGCACGGACCCGTCCATGTCACTGAGGAAGGTCCGCCTCTGGCTCTGGTCCTTGGACTTGACCTCGAGGCCCACCTCCACGGAGTCCAGGCGGTCCTGGCCTCGCACCAAGTCGACCTGACAGGCCACGGGCCCGACCTGGTTGAATCGCGGATGCCGCAGGGAGAAGGCCACCTTGCGGGCAGACAGGCCCTCGATGCGGGGCACGGCGGTCCGCTCCGTCCGTCCGGACGGCCAGCGGACCTCCAGGGCCAGGTCCAGGCAGGGCTCATCCGAGGCATTGATCACGACCATCGCCCCGACCGTATCGACTTCCTCTCCAACCGCCAGATCGGGCAGCGTGTTGTCCCGGGGGTTCAGGAGCCATGGGGGCGCATCCAGGACCGCGATCTTGACCCTTCCGCCGCTCCTCCAGGTCCTCTGCACGAGCAGGTCGTTGGTCCCGGATCGGAGCCGGACCGGAAGATAGGTCATATTGAAGTCGGTCTCCCAGGACTCGACCTGGTCCTTGGAGGCATACCTGCCCCCCACCCTGGGTTCGCCGTTGACATACAGCATGGCCGGGCCCAGGACGTTCAACAGGGCGGTCCGCGGCCGGTCAGACCGGAGCGTCAGATGGAGATACCCGGATTGCCCCCGTTGCTCGAACCACCCCGCGTCATTGGCCTGTACAGCCTGCCATGTGCGGTCCCTCCCGTCCGGACCGGCCACGGCCTGGCCGGCCTGGGGTACAGTCCATCGACCGTGGAGGATGTCCGACACGATCGGATCCGTGTACACGGCCTGGGTTCCGTATTGGCCGACCCCATCCAGGAGCAGGCCCTCCTTGAGGACCACGGCCTCCTGGACCGCCTTGTCCAGGGCCCCGCCCCATGCACAGGACACACAGAGACAACAGAGGCAGAGGGTCATCCAATCCGGCGCGGTCCAACGTCCCTTCGGACAGGTCTCGTGGATCTTCATGGTGTGCACACACTCCTTACTCAGGACGGGCCCCGGCCGAGGGAGGCAGGCCCGACTCACGCCAGGCAGGACTTGAGGTCCTTGACGAAGGCCTCGATCGCCCGCTCCGTGGTGTTCCACGAACACATCAGGCGTGCGCCGCCCAGGCCGATGAAGGTGTAGAAGTGCCAGCCCCTGGCCTGCAGGGCCTCGATGGCTGCAGGCGGCATCCGCACAAACACCGAGTTGGCCTGCCTGGGCATCATGATCTCCACCTCGTCGATCCTGCGGAGGTGTTGCTCCAGGACCTCCGCGCACCGGTTGGCGTGCCGGGCGTGTCGGAGCCAGGCCCCGGTCTTGAGCACGCCCAGCCACTGGGCCGCGATGAACCGCATCTTGGCCGCCAACTGGCCTGCCTGCTTGCACCGGTACGCGAACTCCTCCGCAGGGGCCGGGTCGAAGAAGATCACGGCCTCGCCCACGGCCAGGCCGTTCTTGGACCCGCCCAGGCACAGGACGTCCACGCCGCAGTCCGCGGAGATCTCCCTGGCCCGTACGCCCAGGGAGGCCACGGCATTGGCGAACCGGGCCCCGTCCACGTGGATCTTGAGTCGCAGGGCCTTGGCTGCCCTGTGGATCGCCCCCAGCTCCTTGGGCGTGTAGACCGTGCCCAGCTCCGTGGCCTGGGTCACGCTCACGACCTTGGGCTTGGGGTAGTGGATGTCCGTGCGCCGGGTCACGACCTCCTTCAGACCCGCGGGGTCGAGCTTGCCATCCAGGCCCTCGGCCACCAGGAGCTTGGCCCCGTGCGAGAAGAACTCGGGTGCACCGCACTCGTCGGTCTCCACGTGGGCGAGCCTGTGGCACACGATGCTGTGATAGGACTGGCACAGGGACGCCAGGGCCAGGGAGTTGGCGGCGGTCCCGTTGAACACAAAGAAGACCTCACAGGGCCTCTCAAACAGTTCACGGAACAGGTCGCAGACCTCTGCGGTCCACCGGTCGTCCCCATAGGAGGTCTCGTGGCCGGCGTTGACCTTCTCCAGGTAGGCCAGGGCCTCAGGACAGATGCCGGAGTAGTTGTCGCTGGCGAACTGCTCGTTCAGGCCTCGTGCGCCCGGGGCCGTCCTCTTGGTGCGTCGTCTCATGCCTGAGAGACTACCGTATGCGCTGGGTAAATCAAGCAGGCGTGGCCCGACTGACTGTACCTTAGACTGCAGTGTGCGTTGCCATGGCCTCTTCGCAGGGCCATAATGGCCCTCACGTGGTACTGCTGAGAGGCCCACCTCTGGACGCAACGAATCTCTTCGTACCGGAGGCTGTGCTATGGACCGGGGATCTTCAACTCACGGCGTGCCCAAGTCCGCTTTTTCCATGGAGGGAAGCCTATGGACGGTGTAGCGGACAGGATTCTCAATGGTGGGGATCCGGACGATCGATTCGGCCTCCGCATGAGAGCAGGCGGCGATGTCAATGGCGATGGGCATAACGATGCGATCATAGGAGCTGAATATGCTGTAGGAGCCTGTCGGGCTCAGAGCAGCCAACTGTCTGAGATTCAAGAGACGACAATGCCGTGACATCTCTTTGCCACGTCTTGCAGGCATGGGGCGTTCCCGACAGCCAGGAAGTCCATGGCCACGCCGGCGATCGAGCGACGGAACGCCGCACAGCCCTTCCTGACGGCCCCATCGCCGATGGCTCGGTGCGGATGGTCTTGAGCCGTTTGGACCCGCGGGTGTGGGCAGCGCCACAGGCTCGATCCATCAGCATGGCTGGAAGATTTACAGACACTTTTTATTATAAGGGGTTGTCAATGTGTTCAGTATATTGAGTAAAACCACTCAGTACAATGAGCAGGGCATTCGATATGATCTTGGTATGGGACAGTACAAGCGGCCTCTGTTCGAGACACCCCGGGCGAGGCTCCTACAGGAGCAGCGGTTCATCCAGGTCCTGGCGGGGCCGCCCCACTGACGGGCGAGCCCGGGCGATGGGCCGGCTACATCCGCGATTCGCTCATCGAGACCACCGTGTGCGGCAGAGGCTCCTGGTCGGAGGACAAGGTCTGTGTATGGAGGAGTTTCTCTCCACTCCGGCGGGTCACTGGTTGGATTGACAACGTTGAATGCGTCCCTATCAGAAGGGAACAGAGATGAACCTTCGCCCATTCCTGTATGTCAGCACCTTGTTGCTCTCTGTCGGCCCGATCCAGGCCCAGGACTGGGTCCCGTTCGCCATACCCGCCGAGCCCAACCTCCGCTCGCCCATTGCGGTGACGTCGTTTGTGCCGATCGAGGTCCACAGCGAGCGGCTCCAGGCCAGGGACGGGCACTTCTGGCTGGGCGACAGAAGGGTCCGTCTATGGGGCGTGAACCTCTCGTTTGCCGCCAACTTCCCCTCGCACGCCGACGCAGTGAAGATCGCGGGCAGGATGGGCGCAGCAGGGGTCAATACGGTGCGGTTGCACCACATGGATACCTCCGCGTGGCCTGATGGGATATGGGATTCCAAGGAGCCCACAAAGCTCAGTGCAGAGGCCCTGGATAGGCTGGACTTCTTCATCCACGAGTTGGCCAAGCGGGGGGTCTTGGTGAACCTCAACCTCCACGTGGGCCGTGCCCACAGCCGGCACCTGGGACTTCCAGCAGCCCACACAGACTACGACAAGATCGTGGGGATCTTCACGCCCGCCCTGGTTGCAGCACAGAAGGGCTACGCCAGCGACCTCCTGAACCACAGGAATCCGTACAGAGGCGATGTCCGCTACGCGGACGACCCTGCTGTGGCCCTGGTGGAGATCACCAACGAGGACAGCTTCTTCATGTGGAGTGGGGACCAGGACCTGCGATCCATGCCCGCGTACTACGCAGGGATCTTGCAGGGCCAGTTCAATGCCTGGCTCAGGCAGAGGTACAGCTCCACCCCGGCCTTGGCCTCAGCGTGGTCCAAGGACACGCAGCCCCTGGGTCAAAACATCCTGACCAACAGCCCCCTGGCCGCCCAGGCCCAAGGCTGGAACCTGGAGCAGCACGACGACTGCAAGGCCTCGCTCCTCAATACCACCTATCAAGGACAGGAGTGCCTCCAGGTCAAGGTACTTGCCAAGGACAACACGGGTTGGCACCTGCAGCTCAACCAGGGCAAGGTCGCAGTCGGGGCAGGGGCGTACTACACCGTGACCTTCCAGGCCGCTGCAGACCGGGCCCGCTCCATAGGGTGCAATGTGGGCCAGGCCCATGACCCGTGGGCAGGCCTGGGCCTGTCGCGGGGTGTGGACCTGACGCAGGGGTGGAAGACCTTCAGGCTCGGGTTCGTGGCCACACAAGCGGACACCAACGCCAGGGTGAACCTCTCGTTCGGCAATGACGCCACGACCTTCTACCTGGCCCATGTGGAGATGCGGCCCGACGGCCAGGTCGGCCTGGCCCCTGGCGAGGGCTTGGATTCCAACTCGGTGGCCCTGTTCCAGGAAAACGAGGGCCAGGCCCGCACCCTGGACCGCATGGTCTTCCTGGCCCAGACTGAGAAGGCCTACTTCGACGGCATGCGCACAACCATCCGGCAGGACCTGGGGTGCAAGGCCCTGGTCACAGGCACGATCGTGTTTGGCCCACTGGGCCTGTATGCCCAATCGGACATGGACTTTGTGGACAGTCACGCGTACTGGCAGCACCCCTCCTGGCCGGGGAGGCCGTGGGACAGCAGCAACTGGCTCATCGGACAGATCGCCATGACCGACCGGCCTGACCAGGCCACCCTCTTTGACCTGGCGGCCCAGCGACTGGCAGGCAAGCCCTACACGGTCAGCGAGTACAACCACCCCGCACCGAACGACTACCAAGCGGAGTGTGTGCCCATGATCGCCTCGTATGCCGCTGCCCAGGACTGGGACGGGGTCTGGCTCTACACCTACTCGCACTCGAACGACCAGTGGGACAGGCAGGTCCTGAACAGCTACTTCGACATAGACACCAACCCCGCCAAGTGGGGCTTCATCCGCGCTGGTGCCGCCATCCTGCGAGAAGGGAGGCTCCATGCCGTTCTGGCAAGCAGGGGTGTGAGGATCGCAGGACCCAATGATCTGCCGGTGCTTCTAGCCCCGCTGCACCTGCGGTACGACCGCGACATGCTCAGTCTTCTGAGGGCACGAGCAGGGGACGTGACCACCCAGGACATGTTGGGGTGCATCCACCTCCCGTCCTATGTGTTCAAGCCCGGTATCAAGACGGCGTTCTCCCACACACCGGGCACACAGGTGGCGTGGTCCGTGCGGGAGAACGGCCAGGGCCTCTACCAGGCCGTGGGCAGTCAGGCCCAGGTCTATACAGGCCATGCAGGCCTGCTCGAGGAGGCGACCTCCGGTGCCGTGCGCATCCTATCGCCCGACTTCGTGGCCATCGCCATGGTGACCCTGGACCAGGACTCGTCGGGCAGGGGCACGAAGGTCCTGGTCAGTGCGTGCGGCCGGTGCGAGAACGTGGGCATGGGCTTCTCGGCGGACCGCAGGACCGTGGGCCGCAACTGGGGCAGGGCCCCGGTCCAGATCGAGGCCGTGACCGGCAAGGTCCGGTTGCCCGCAGGCGACTGGCGGTGCCAGGCCCTGGGTCCGGATGGGTCGCCCCATGCGCGGGTCCCCGTTGACCCCAATGGTCCCATCCTGGCCCTGTCGTCCCAGTACAAGACCATGTGGTACCTCCTCACCCGCCAGTACTGAGAAGGCCCTTGCCCCCGGTGCCTGGGTCTGCACCATGACCTGGATCCAGGGTCTGGACTTGGACGCCCGGATCGATCACACTATTGGGTTCGCGGCCTAGGCCATCCGGCCATGGCCAAAGGGGATCCTCGATGACGAACAGGGAATACCGGGTCGGTGCCCCGGACAACAGGACACGACTGGGATGGATCATGCTGTCGGGCTGCATGCTGGTTGCGGCCGGCTGCATGGTGGGGCCCGACTACCGGCGGCCCCGGACCGCAGCGGACCCGAATGGGAGGTACCAGTGGCTGCCTTCAGGCTGGTCCGAGGCCAACGAGCCGAACGGGCCGTCCCCGTGGTGGAGGTCGTTCCACGACCCCGTCACGGACAGGCTGGTCGACACGGCCCTCCAGAACAACACCGACCTGCGGGCCGCAGTCGCGGGGGTCCAGCGGTCTGCGGCCGTCCTGGCCCAGGCCCATGGGGTGCGGTGGCCCGATGTCTCCTATGATGCCAGTGCAAGCCGCAACAAGATGTCGTTCGTGCTGCCGGACATCTCCTCGCCCATGGGGGACTTCGGCGGACGCATGACCAGCCTGTCCACCACCTTCTCCCAACAGGTCAGCGTCAGCTACATCCTGGACCTCTTCGGGCGGATGAGGCGGTCGGAGAGGGCTGCGGCGAGGGACCTGCTGGCCACAGAGGCGGACGCCCAGGCCCTGGTCCACGCGATCGTGGCCCAGGTCGTGCAGACGCGGGTCCAGATCGCGATGCAGCAGCGCATGCTCCACATCGCCGATGCCACCATCGCCAGTTGGGAGCGATCCCTGGAGGTGACTCAAAGGCGCTACGAAGGGGGGCTGGTCGGCCCCTTGGATGTAAGGATGATGCAGCAGAGCCTCGAATCGGCCCGATCCCAGAGGATCGCCCTGGAACAGACCCTGGCCCTGGCGAGCCACGCCCTGGACGTGCTCTGCGGTCAGAGACCCGGCAGCGGCGGCGCGGTGGCCGAGGGCCTGTCGCCGATGCCTCCCCTGGGGGCCGTGCCCGCAGGTCTGCCTGCCGCGCTGTTGGACCGCAGGCCGGACATCCGGGCCGCGGAGCTCCGGCTGGCCGCTGCCACAGAGCGGGTCGGGGTCAGCGTCGCCCAGATGTGCCCGGACCTCACGCTGACCGGATCCACGGGGTTCATGTCCGATGAGATGGAGGACGTGGTGAACACGGACTTCAGCACCTACACCCTGCTGGCCGGTCTGGTCGCGCCGATCTACAGGGGAGGGCAGCTCAGGGCGGCAGTCCGGGCGGCCAAGGCCTCTGCGGAGGAGGCCGCGCAGAGGTACGCAGGCACGGTCCTGACCGCGCTTCGTGAGGTTGAGGATGCCCTGGCCAGGCATCAGATGCTGGGCCGCCAGATCGAGCAGCTCGAGCGCCGCGCACAACTGGCCCGGGAGTCGGAACAGATGGCCCAAGAGCGCTATGTGCGCGGGGCCGAGCCCATCCTCGTGCTCCTGGAGACCCAGCGGATGTCCCACCTGGCGGAGAACGAGCTGGTCCTGGCCCAGGGCCAACTGTGGCTGGCCCGGATCGAACTCCACCTGGCCCTGGGCGGGGATTGGGGCGTGGGAATAGGGAATGCAGAAGACGGAAGACGGAACTCAGGAGCCGGCAGTCAGGAGAAGTGACCGCGCGGCGGTCCTCCTGAGTTGGGACGGTCACGCTACGAGACCAGAGTAGGATCATACACCAATGTCCGATGCAAGAGCTCGAAATGAGAGGCGTAAGGGGTGGATCCGCAGCAACAGGGTCCGGTTGGCCGTCGGCCTGGTGGCCGTGGCAGGGCTCGTCGCGGTCGGGGCGATACCGGCCAAGAAGCGCGAGGCCCCGGCTCAGGAGGTTCCGCCCGTGAATGTGGTGGTCCAGACCGTGGCTGCAGAGCCAGACTTTGCAGACGGCTTTGATCTGCCTGCGGTGGTGGAGCCCAACCGCGTGGTGAGGGTCTCCGCAGAGGTCGCAGGCCGGATTGTCGAGATCGGTCCCAGCGAGGGCAGCGCAGTCCGCGCAGGCGACCTCCTGATCCGGCTCGACGGCGACCTGCTCAGGCCCCTGTTCGAGACCGCCCGGGCCCAGCTCCAGAGGGACCAGATCGAGTACGAGCGGATGGAGGACCTGGTCCGCAAGGACGCCACGTCCAAGAAGGACCTGGACGACGCCACCACCCGCCTGGCCGTGAGCCAAGCCAGCTTCAACGAGATCCGGGCCCGGCTGGATCGCACGCGGATCACGGCCCCCAACTCGGGCGTGCTGAACGACCTGCTCGTGGAAGAGGGGGAATATGTCCAGCCCGGTACGCCCGTGGCCGAGATCGTGGACACGGGGACCGTGAAGGTGGTGGTCGACGTACCGGAGCGGGACATTGCCTTCTTCGCTGTGGGCCAGACGGCCCAGGTCCTGGCGGACGTGAAGGGCCAGGTGCAGACCGTGGAGGGCACGATTGCCTTCCTCAGCGAGGTGGCCCACCCCTTGACCCGGTCCACCCGCATGGAGATCCGCATCCCCAACCCCAAGGGGCTGCTGCGGAGCGGCCAGATCGTGCGGGTCCACCTGGTCCGCCGTGTGCTTCAGGACGCGATCCTGATCCCCCTTCTGGCCGTGATCCCCATGGAAGACCACAAGGCCGTCTATGTCGTGGATCCCAACCAGACGGCCAGGCGGGTCGAGGTCCGGTTGGGGATACTCAAGGGTGACCGCATCCAGGTGATGCAGGGTCTGGAGCCGGGGGACCAACTGATCGTCTCCGGCCACCGATTTGTCGCCCCGGGCCAGAGGGTCCGGGTGGCCTCCGGGGAGGAGTAGACCCCATGTTGCTGACCGATGTCTCTGTCCGCAACCGCACCACCGTCGCCGTCGTGGGCCTGCTCATCGTGATCCTGGGCGGGGCCAGCTACATGAGCCTGCCCCTGGAGTCGTTCCCCGACATCCCCATCCCCCACATCCTGGTCAGCACGACCTATGAAGGGGTCTCGCCCGAGGACATGGAGTCCTCGGTCACCATGAAGATCGAGAAGGAGCTCAACGGCGTCCGTGGGGTCAAAGAGGTCCGCTCCAGCAGTGCGGAGGGCCTGTCCATGATCGACGTGGAGTTCACGCCGGACGTGCCCACGGACGTGGCCCTCCAGCGGGTCAGGGACAAGGTGGACATGGCCCGGGGCGAACTGCCCCAGGATGCCCAGGAGCCCGTGATCCGGGAGATCAGCCTGGCCGAGTTCCCGATCATGACCGTCAGCCTCTCGGGCGACGTGTCGCCCGTGCAGCTCAAGGAGATCGCGGACCGGCTGGAGGACGCCCTGGAGGCCGTGCCGGGCGTGCTCAAGGTGGAGGTGATCGGGGCCCTGGAGCGGGAGATCCGGCTGGAGTTCGACCCGGACCGGGTCGCGATGTTCAACCTGAACATCCCGGAGATCCTGGCCTTGATCCCCGCGGAGAACGTCAACATCTCCGCCGGCGGGATCGAGACCGAGGGGACCAAGTTCAACGTCCGAATCCCTGCCGAGTTCGTCACGCCGGACGAGGTGGATCACCTGCTCCTGACCGTCAAGGACGGCAGGCCCATCTACCTGACGGACGTGGCCCGGGTCAGCGATACCTTCAAGGACCGGACGACCTACTCCCGCCTCAACGGGGCGGACAACGTGACCCTGAGCATCCAGAAGCGGGCAGGGGCGAATATCGTCCGGGTCGCGGACGTCGTCAAGGTCGTGTTGGACAAGGCCAGGGAGCAGGTCTCCGGGGCCGTCACCTTCGACATCACCATGGACATGTCCAAGGACATCCGGAACACGGTGGCCGACCTGGAGAACAACGTCCTGGCCGCGCTGATCCTGGTCGTCGTCATCCTCCTGCTCTCCATGGGCTGGCGCCCGAGCTCGATCGTGGCCCTGATCATCCCCCTGAGCATGCTCATCACCTTCCTCCTGCTCCAGATGCTGGGCTACACCCTGAACATGATCGTCCTGTTCAGCCTGATCCTGCTCCTCGGGATGCTCGTGGACAACGCCATCGTGATTGTGGAGAACATCTACCGGCACATGCAGTTGGGCTATCCCCGCATGGAGGCGTCCATCCTGGGGGCCCGCGAGGTGGCCTGGCCGGTCACGACCTCCACCCTGACCACGGTGGTGGCCTTCCTGCCCCTGATGTTCTGGCCCGGGATCATGGGCGACTTCATGAAGTACCTTCCCATCACCCTCTCGATCGGC
>JAGOQT010000332.1:0-1576 GCA_018007255.1 Phycisphaerae bacterium
GTGCCTGCTGGGCAGCGCGACGCCCTCGCTGGAGACTCTGTGCAACTGCCAGGGAAAAGGCCACTTCTCGCGGACCTGCCTGCCCCGTCGTGTCCACGACCTGCCCTTGCCCGCCATGAGTTGCGTCGATCTCAGGCAGGACCCCGGGGTGCGAAGCGGGCGACATCTCATCAGTCGGGCCCTGGCCGAGGCCCTCCAGGCAGCCCTGGACCGAAGGGAACAGGCGATCCTCCTGCTCAATCGCCGGGGGTACAGCCACTTCGTGTTCTGCCCCTCGTGCAAACACACCCTGCGATGCCGCAACTGTGACGTCACCTTGACGTTCCACCGGTCCAGGACCCTCCGGGCCGATCGCCTGCCCACTGTGGCGGGCCGCCACATCGAAGGCGGATGGGCGGTCTGCCACTACTGCCTGGCTCAGACCCTGGTGCCCAGGGATTGCCCGCTGTGCGGGACCCACATGGCCCTGATCGGTCTCGGTTCGCAGAGGCTGGAAGAGGAGATCACCTCGCGGTTCCCCGCGGCCCGGGTCGCAAGGGTCGACAGCGACTCTATGGCTGCCGAAGACTACCACACCGTTCTCGGGGACTTCGCCCAGGGGCGGATCGACGTCCTGGCGGGGACCCAGATGCTGGCGAAAGGGCTGCACTTCCCGAACGTCACCGTAGTGGGCATCGTGGCAGCGGACACCTCGCTCTATGTGCCGGACTTCAGGGCCAACGAGAGGACCTTCCAGCTGATCTGTCAGGTGGCCGGCAGAGCCGGGCGATCCATGAAGCCGGGCAGGGTGTTTGTCCAGACCTTCCTGCCGGACCAGCCGGCCATTCGGTTTGCACTGGCCAACGACTATGAGGGCTTTGTGCAGGAGGAGACCCGGCACCGCCAGGCCTGCAACCTTCCGCCCTTCTGGCGACTGACCCTGATGACCCTTCGGGGCCCCTCTCATGAGCGGCTGCAGACCGCTGCTCAGAGGTGGCGGGAGCGGATCGACCTCACGGCCGCGGCCCATGCCCTGACCGTCAAGGTCAGGGGCCCGATGCCCGCAGCCATCAGCCGTATTCAGAGGGACCACAGGGTGCAGATCGTGGTGCAGACGCCGGACAGCAAGACCATGCAGCGGCTCCTGGCCGCCATGCGGGCACAGGTCCCTATACGGCCCGCGGTCCAGGTTGCCCTGGACGTGGATCCGGTGGACTTATTGTAGTTGCATCGGACTGGGCGTTATGCTAGATTGCGCGACCGATATCGGGGAGTAGCTCAGCTTGGCTTAGAGCGCTTGGTTCGGGACCAAGAGGTCGCTGGTTCAAATCCAGTCTCCCCGACTGCAAGACAAGAGGCTCCTCCTACAAAGGAGGGGCCGCTTGGCTCGGGCCGGAGGCCCGTTTGAACCAGCGACAGGACGCCGAAGGCGGCGGTCGATGGTTCACACCGAGGATGCCGCGAAGCGGCACCGCAGGGGCCCCGCAGGGAAATCCAGTCTCCCCGACTGCAAGACAAGAGGCTCCTCCTACAAAGGAGGGGCCGCTTGGCTTGGGGCCGAAGGCCCGTTTGAACCAGCGACAGGACGCCGAAGGCG
>JAGOQT010000332.1:1676-4473 GCA_018007255.1 Phycisphaerae bacterium
GCGGAACCGCAGGGGCCCCGCAGGGAAATCCAGTCTCCCCGACTGCAAGACAAGAGGCTCCTCCTACAAAGGAGGGGCCGCTTGGCTTGGGGCCGAAGGCCCGTTTGAACCAGCGACAGGACGCCGAAGGCGGCGGTCGATGGTTCACACCGAGGATGCCGCGAAGCGGAACCGCAGGGGCCCCGCAGGGAAATCCAGTCTCCCCGACTGCAAGACAAGAGGCTCCTCCTACAAAGGAGGGGCCGCTTGGCTTGGGGCCGAAGGCCCGTTTGAACCAGCGACAGGACGCCGAGGGCGACGGTCGATGGTTCACACCGAGGATGCCGCGAAGCGGAACCGCAGGGCCCCGCAGGGAAATCCGGTCTGCGCCATGGGGGCAAAGACCCGCCCGCCGGGAAAAGCCCGCGTAACGAACCAGTCCGCTGGAGGAACTGTACCACTGGGCGGGTACAGTACGTCCCTTAATTGGAGCCCCTGCTCGCTATTCGACCACGAAGTCGGACTACTGGCGAGGAGGGCACCTTCTGAGCCTGTTGACGTGTTAGATTAGTTTGGCTATTTTATGCAAGTTCTGCTAGAATAGTACAAGACAATGAAATGCGCAAGCGGACGCCAGGTGCACACAGGGGCCCAAATGGTCGTACCCAGGGCCAGCTGGTGCATGTCTGGGAGGCTGGTCTTGTTGTAGGTTGGATGCGTCCCCCTGAATCGCCTTGTGGGTCTGGAACGGGTACTTCGGCGTGGACAGGTCACTGGGGGTGCTGTGAATACGGTGGGGTCCAAAGGCATGTCGGATGCACGGGCAACCGGGTCTGTGGTGGCGAATGGACAGGGTGTGCCCAGCCAGGAGGCCTCCGCAGATCGCACCCTGCGGTGCCGCTACGAGCACAAGTACCTGGTCAGCGGGGCCCAGGCCGAGGCCATCGAGCTTTCGGTCAGACCCTATATGGGCCTTGACCGGTACAGCAAGCTCCAGCCTGACGGGTACTACCCGATCGTGAGTCTCTATCTGGATTCCAGCGACCTGCAGTTGTGCCGCGAGACCTTGACCGCCAAGCAGAACCGTTTCAAGCTCCGCGTGCGAGGCTACAGTGACGACCAGCAGTATCCGCTCTTCTTTGAGACCAAACGGCGGATCAACACGGTCATTATGAAGAGCCGGGCCAGGGTCAGCCACGAGGATCTGGTGCCCGCGCTGCAGGGCCGGCGTCTGGCCATCCCAAAGGACCAGGACTCGCTGGATCAGTTCCAGTTGTATGCCGCGATCCTTGCCGCGAGGCCCAAGATCTTGATTCGATATCTGCGCAAGGCCTACGAGTCCGACTCGTACAACCGGGTACGGGTGACCTTGGACCGACAGCTCTGCTACAAGGTCACCGAGGAGCCGCGAGTGCACCTCTCGGGGTCCGGCTGGCAGCAGAACAGGCTGACTCTGGGGAACCTCATCCTGGAGATCAAGTTCACAGGGCACTTCCCGAACTGGCTCTGCGGCGTGGTTCGCCATCTGAACCTCCAGGCCCAGGGCATCTCGAAGTATGCCACGGGCCTCCAGCAGGCCTGTGCCCTGGGATTCTGTGCACCGCGAGGAGGAGACTAGAGATGGAGCGGTTGTGGCAAGTGCTGGAGGAGAGTAGACTGCCGTCCGGCGCATTCACGATCCAGGGCGTGCTGCTCACCCTGCTGCTGGCCTTCATTCTGGGCCAGGCCCTGGCCTGGATCTACTATCTGACCCACAGCGGTCTGTCGTACTCCCGCTCGTTCGTCCAGTCCTTGATCATCGTCACGATTGTGGTGGCCATGGTCATGTTGGTCATCGGCAACAACATCATCACGGCCGTGGGTCTGATGGGGGCCTTCACGATCATCCGCTTCCGCAACATGCTCAAGGACACCCGCGACATCGCGTTCATGTTCACCGCTCTGGCCGCGGGCATGGCCACGGGCTGCCGTCTGTACGCCACTGCGGTCGTGGGGACCGCCTTTGTATGCCTGGTCATGGTGTACCTCTTCCTGACCGATTTCGGGAGCCACCAACCCCACAACGGATTCCTTCGGTTCACACTCAAGGGACCGATCCATCCGGACCACCCGGTCCTGGCGATCCTGGGACGATTCTGCAGCAGCTACATCCTGTTGTCCAGGCAGGACACGGGCTATGGGGAGGCCGCCGAGTACGCCTACCAGGTGATGGTCCGAAACGCCCGTCGCAGCGAGCAGATGCTGGGGGAGCTGGAGGAGATTGAGGGTCTGGAGGGGATCAACTTGACGATGCAGGAGAAGCTGTTGGAGGTCTAGTCCTTACATGGGACGCAGGAAGGGTTCCAATTCCACAGCCGGCAGGTACTCCATAGCGCACCACGCGGTGCCCATCGCGGTATGGGCGCTCACCGTGTTCGCTGTTGCCGCCCTGTTCCACAATCGGGCCCGGCAGGTCGCTGTGTTCGGCCTGGTGCAGGGCCACGTATTCAATGTGGAGACAACCTGTACCGGCCGCATTGTGGCGATCCCCGTCCACCTCTTTGACGCGGTCCAGCATGCAGAAGCGAACCGCATCGATGCCGTCCTCGCCGATACTGCAGGAAGGTTCCACAACAGGGCGAACCTGATGAACCAGCTCGAAAAGATCAGGAGAGTGATGAAGCCCGACCTCATCGTGTACGTGGACGAGGCCGTTGCTGGCAACGATGCCGTGGTCAGAGCGCACGAGTTCGAGAAGACGGTCGGGGCGGATGCGGTCGTGCTTACGAAGGCTGACATGGACCCGAAGGGCGGTGCGGCGATCTCGATTGCGCATACC
>JAGOQT010000024.1 GCA_018007255.1 Phycisphaerae bacterium
CCTGGTCTGACAGCAGCGCGCTGAGCAAATGCAGGGGTGTGAGAAGGGTGTGGGACTTGGCCATGGCCGTCTGCTGGGCCGTGGCCAAGGCCTCTTGGACCTTGAGTGTGAACTTGTCGAATTTCATGGTGGCACCTCTAAGAGGGCTGTCTATCGACAGCCCGAATTCAGAAGACAGAAGTCAGAAGCCGTAAGCCAAGGGCTGACTGCTGACAACCGCCTGAGTCTAACAGATCCCTCGGCTACGCTCGGGATGACCACTACGTGGTCACCTAAAACCTAAAACTGTTCTGTGCAAACCCTATGCCCAGACCATGTCTGGCTCCTAACCCCTTCAATTGTGGGGGATTATAGTTGTACCACGGCCCCTGTGCCATGCCAGGATGGCAGGGTAGGCCCCCTGCAAGGGCCTCGGTCAGAAGCCCATGGCGGTGACCTGGCGCGCCCGGTGCACGCTGCGCCGCAGTCCAAGGCCCTGTCTACCCTTGAAAACGTCCGGTCTGGGGCCTACATTCACCTGACCTTCGTCCCATGTGCGATACAAGGAGGTCCCATGAGAGTCCTCTTCATCGGCGGAACGGGCTTCATCAGCACGGCGGTCAGCAGGCAGGCGATTGCCGGGGGCATTGAGCTCCACCTGCTCAACCGCGGGCAGCGGGCCGCAGACCTGCCCGGCAGCCATCGCCTGACCGCAGATGTGCACTGCGAGCAGGAGGTCCGCCGCGTCTTGCGGGACCTGACGTTCGATGCGGTTGTGGACTGGATCGCCTACACGCCGGAGGATATCGAGCGGGACCTGGCCCTGTTCCGTGGCCGGGCCAGGCAGTTCGTGTTCATCAGCTCGGCCTCCGCCTATCAGAAGCCGCCCGCGCACTACCTCATCACGGAATCCACGCCCCTCTGCAATCCGTTCTGGGACTACTCCCGCAACAAGATCGCCTGCGAGGACCGCCTGATGAGGGCGTACAGGGAGGACGGCTTTCCTGTGACGATCGTGCGGCCCTCGTTGACCTATGATCCGAATCTCCCGATCGCGATCGGGGGGTGGGGCTGCTACACCCTGGCCGACCGGCTCCTGAAGGGCCGGCCGATCATCGTGCATGGGGACGGTTCATCGCTCTGGGTGGTGACCCATGCGGAGGACTTCGCCCGGGGATTCCTCGGCCTGCTCGGCAATCCACGGGCCCTGGGCCACGCCTTCCATATCACCTCCGACGAGGTCCTCACGTGGGATCAGGTCTACCAGACCATTGCCGGGGCCCTGGGGGTGGAGGCGAAGATCGTGCACATCCCGTCCGAGTTCATCGTGCGCGTGGCGCCTGCCTACACCGGACCGCTGTTGGGCGACAAGACCTGGAGTGCGGTCTTCGACAACAGCAAGATCAAGGCCTTCGTGCCGGGCTTCCAGGCCGTCATCCCCTTCCGGGAGGGCGTGCGCCGGACCCTGGCCTGGTTTGCGGAAGATCAGGGGCGGCGGCGCATCGACGAGCAGGTTAACGCTGAGGTGGATCGCATCCTGGGGCTCTACGCATCCCTGACGGGGTAGTCGAGATGGAGCGCAACCTCTCTTCTACAGCCGGGAGGTCAGCGAGAACCTGAGCTTCGCCAGTGTTCACTTCTATCCGGAGAAGGGCCAGGTGGACAGGGCCCTGGCCGGCTCGTCGGTGCGCGTGCCGGCGCAGGACCTGGCTGCGGGCCGATTCCTCCCGCTTGACTGGCCCCTCCGGGCCGGGTACCGTGTGCTGCCATGTTCAGGGGCTCGTGTTGAAGAGGATGTTCGGGTTCACCAAGAGGCGACGAGCAAGGCTGGCGAGCCGGCCCTTCCCCGAGGCATGGCAGGGCATCCTCCGCAGGAACGTGCCCCTGTTCGGGCGATTGCCTCGGGCGGACCAGGAGGAGTTGCAGCGTCACATCCTGGTCTTTCTCGGCGAGAAGCGGTTTGTGGGGTGCGCGGGCCTGGAGATTACGGACGAGGTGAGGGTGACCATTGCCGCGAACGCCTGCCTCCTGCTGCTCCATCGCAGCACGGACTACTACCCCGGCCTGTCGTCGATCCTGGTGTATCCCCGCGCCTACACGGTCCCGGCCAGAGACTGGCTGCCGGGCGGGATGGTCGTCGAGGGTGTGGATGTCCGCGAGGGCGAGTCGTGGCGGGACGGGACCGTGGTCCTGTCCTGGGACAGCGTGCGCCGCACCGCTTCCGACCGTCGGGCATCCGGCAACGTGGTGCTGCACGAGTTCGCCCACCAACTGGACAGCTCCTGGGGCAAGGGAGACAGCACCCCCGTGCTCCAGGACCGCTCCTCCTTTCTGGCCTGGGCCCGCGTCCTGCAGAAGGAGTATGAGGCCCTGAGGGCGAGGGTCAGCCGGCCGGGCAGTACGGTGTTGGATCGCTACGGGGCCACGAATCCTGCGGAGTTCTTCGCCGTGGCGACCGAGTGCTTCTTCCAGCGGCCCCAAGAGATGCTCCAGGAGCACCCGGACCTGTACCAAGAGCTGGGGTCGTTCTACCAGCAGGACCCGGCCGGGCTGCAGGGAGGGGGATCGCATGAAACCTAGTGTCTCGACGTCTTGCCTCGCAATTCAAGGCGCAGGCCGTCCGGATCGTCCGTGAGCCGTCTCCTATGCATCCCACCGGTTTCCTACGACAGTTCGTTCGGCACCCCGGCAAGACCGGCGCGGTGGCACCCAGCTCCAAGGGTCTGGCGGAGCTGATCACGGACAGGGCCGGTCTGGCCGATGCCTCCGTCATCCTGGAATGGGGCCCCGGCACTGGGGTCTTCACCGAGCGGATCCTCCGGAAGAAACGGCCGGACGCACTCTTCTTCGCCCTGGAGATGAACCCCGATTTCGTGGCCGCCGCGCGGGCCCGCTGTCCTGGGGCCTTGATCTACCATGACAGCGCAGCCCACAGCCTCCGCCACCTGGAGCGGCACGGCCTGAGGCAGTGCGACTGCGTGATCTGCGGACTGCCGTGGGCCGCATTCGACGAGTCGCTTCAAGATACCCTCCTGGACACCCTGGTGGCGATCCTGCGTCCAGGGGGCCGGTTCCTGACCTTTGCCTACCTGCAGGGCCTGCTCCTGCCCGCGGGCCGGCGGTTCCGTACCAAGCTCCGGTCCAGGTTCACCCACGTGGCGACCACGCGGACCGTGTGGCGGAATCTGCCGCCCGCCTTTGTGTACGTGGCGTCGCATGAGGGCGGATGTCGTGGGCAGAACGGATGCGCGAGCGGCCGCAGGCAAGCAGGCCGGTGATCCCCGCACACAGGCCGGGCACGCATCAATGCGACCCGCCGGCCCGCGGTCTCACGGCCGCAACGTACAGCCACAAGGCCACTGCCGCCAGCAGGGCGGTCCCCAGGTAGCCCCCGTAGCGGACCTCCAACCAGGGCAGGCTCCCCTTGGGCAGGAGCACGATGGGAACGGCCATGAGGATCCCCATGAGGGCCTCGCCGGTGATCAGGCCGGACGCCATGAGCAGGCCCCTCTGGTCGGACGCGTTCTTCCCCTCCGCATCCGTCCGATGCCGCTTGTGATATCGCTGTATGGCCATGCTGATCAGGCCGCCCAGGAAGATCGGGACAGACAGGTTGAAGGGCAGGTAGAACCCGATGGCCACAGCCAGTATGGGGGTCCTGAAGGGGACCTTGGCCGCCTGGAGGGCCTGGTCCAGGGCGATGATCACCACGGCCAGACCCATGCCCAGGATCAGGAATCCCCAGGGCAGTCCGCCTGCGAAGACCCCCTTGGCCACGGAGGCCATGAGATTGGCCTGGGGCGAGGACAGGGCCTCCTTGCCCGCGCCCTCCATGCCCGCGAATCCATAGGCCCGCTGGAGCAGGATCAGGACCGGTGCGATGACCAGGGCCCCGGCCACGGTCCCCACCATCTCCATGACCTGTTGTTTCCAGGGCGTGGTACCCACGATGCGGCCGCACTTGAGGTCCTGCATCACGTCGCCCGCGATGGCCGCTGCACAACAGACCACGCTGCCGATGATGACCGCGGCGGCCGGACCCTTGGCCGCCCCCTTGCCCATCATCAGGCACAACAGGAGGGACGAGACGAGCACCGTGGAGATGGTCACGCCGGAGATCGGGTTGTTGGACGAGCCCACCATGCCCGCCATGTACGCGGCCACAGCGGCAAACAGGAATCCCGTGCACAACATGATCAGGGCCATGACCAAGGAGATCTGGACGTGCTGGACAAAGACCTGATAGACCAGGAACAGGGGGACCACGGAGGCCACGATCAGGACGAGGATCCACTGCATGGGCAGGTCCTGCTCGGTCCGTTCCACCTGTCCCTGGCCTGCCTTGACCTGCCGGTAGGCCCGGATCCCGCTGGCCATGCCGCTGATCAGGCTCTTGCGGAGGTGGAAGACGGTCCACAAACCGCCCACGAGCATCCCGCCGACCCCGACGTACCGAGTCTTCGTGGACCAGAGGTGGTACGCGTAGTCCAAGGCGGACATCGGTTGTCCCGCCAGCTCGGCTACGCTGTGGTCCGCCGGATACAGGGCCCACTCCTGGATGCCGGCGACGATCGGGATGGTCACCAGCCAGTTCGCCGCACCACCCAGGAAGATCAGGACCGCGATGTTCAGGCCCACGATATAGCCCACCGAGACCAGGGCCGGGCTCAGATTGGACCCGAAGTAGGCCACGGTGCCGCCCAAGGCCCTGGCCCCCTGGGCCACGTCCGGCCAGAGCCCCAGGCCGGTCGCACCGGCCTTGAACAGACCGCCCGCCAAGGCCGCCTTGGCGATGGTCCTGACCCCGGAGGGATCCCTTCGCCCGGTCTCCAGGACCTTGGCCGTGGCCACACCCTCGGGGAACGCGAGCTGGCCCTCCACGATCAGGGAACGCCGCAGGGGGATCGTGAACAGGACCCCGAGCAGACCCCCGAATCCGGAGATCAAGGCCACCCAGAGATAGTCGAACTCCTTCCAGAACCCCAGGAGCAGCAGGGCGGGCATGGTGAAGATCACGCCCGCGGCCAGGGACTCGCCTGCGGACGCGGCGGTCCCGATCAGGTTGGTCTCCTGGATGGTGCTCTGCTTGACCAGACGCATCAGGCCCAGGGCGATCACGGCAGCCGGGATGGCGGCGGACACGGTCATGCCCGCAAAGAGCCCCAGATAGGCGTTGGCCGCGGCCAGGATCACGGACAGCAGGGCCCCGAAGACCACACATCGGATTGTCAATTCCCTGGGACGATCTGTTCTATCGTTCATGCAGGCCCTTTCTCGAGCAATCGGCTGTCACTGTCACATACACGGCTCCGCACGGTCTCGACCGGCCCCCGACCTCGGATGCTCCTTGCCGGACCGCAAGGACGAGGCCGCTCTATTGACCGCGCCGGTTCCTTCCGGCTTCCGGCTTCCGGATTCCGGCTTCTGGATTCTGGATTCTGGCTTCTGAGTTCTTACTCCGCCACAAACTGCCCCACGAAGTACTTCGCCGTGAGCGGCTCTCCCGTTGCCCGGCGGATCATCTCGTTCCAGGGGTACTTGGCCCCCGCCTCAAAGACCCTCTTCCTCAGGAAATCGCCGATGGCCTTGTGACCTACGTAGGTGACCTGTGTGCCTTCGGCCTGCTTGAGGACCTGGGTTGCGATCGTGTGGTGCAACTGGGAGGCCAGGAGCTCGCCCAGCATGTAGTTGTGGTAGTAGCAGGGGGCGATGGTGAAGTGGATCTTGGCCGCCCAGTCCGGCTGGTTGCGGCCCTCGGGCCTGGTCACGAGCTGGTACTTCTCCACCAGGTCCCACCAGAGCCGGTTGAGGTCCTGGTCCGGGTTGGCGTAGAGCTGTTTCTCGAAGTGGTACATGACCATGTCCCAGCGCGCGAAGACGAGCTGCTTCAACTGGGCGTACTGGCCTGAGACCTGCTCGATCTGGGACCTCTGGTTGTCGCTGAGCTGGAGCATGGCCTGCATCCAGGCCGGGTCTCCGCTGAGCCTGCCGAAGAGCATGGCTATGGCCTCGGTCGTGAAGGTGTGGGCAGGCTGCCTCAGGACATAGGGCGTCTTCATGTCCAGGTACGTGTCATAGACGCCGTGCCCCGATTCGTGGAGGATCGTCTCCATCCAGTACTGGTCATTCTTGAGGTTGCACAGGATCCGCACGTCGCCTTCGCGGTCGATGTGGGTGCAGAAGGCGTGGGGGTTCTTGCCCTCCCGCTCGTACAGGTCGCTGCGGGCCAGGATCGCCTCCACAGGCAGGCCGATCCCGTCGTAGAAGGTCTGGGCGAGCTGTTTGACGTCCCTGCCCTTGTAGAAGACGTCCAGGTCCAGGTCATAGATGGCCGGCGTCTCCTGGAAGAAGGGGTCCTGGTAGTGCCAGGGCCGCATCTGTCCCTGCTCGATGCCCCACCTGCGGGCCAGGCTGGCGTCAATCTGTGCCTTGAGTTGGGCATAGGGCGCCTTGGTCCGTTCGTACAGGTCCGCAAAGATCCGGTCCAGGTCACGGATGTCCTGCTCGCCTACGGTCAAGGCCAGGGTGTGCCAGTTGTCGAATCCCAGTGTGCGGGCAGCCTGGTTGCGGAGCTTGACCAGGCGGACCAGGTCCGCTGCCACGACCTGGCCGACCTGCTTGCTGGCCAGCCACGCCCGCTCTCGATTGGCCGAGTCCTTCTCGGTCCTGAGGATGTCCTTGATCCGGTTGTCCGTGACCTTCTGGCCGTCCAGGTCCGCCCTGTGCGTGCTGAACCGTTCCTCGATCCGGGTGCCCAGGTCCACGATCTCCTTGAGCAGGTCCGGGTCGATCTGGTTCTCCAGGTACGCGTGGACCAGGACATCGAGTTGCCGGGCCAGGAGCGGGTCCTTCACCTGGCCTGAGGCCTTGGTGGATTCCAGGTACGCATAGTCGTTCGCGTCGCTGTAGACCTGGCGGATCTGGAGCCTGAGCCGGCCCGACTTGTCATAGGCCTCCGGTTTGCCCGTGGTGGCCGCCTCCCAGTCCGCCAGGTTGGACTGGGTGGCCAGGGGCTGGACCTTGTCCACGTGATCGTTGATGAACGTCTGCAAAGCTGCCTCCTTGTTGGATGCACAACCGCTGAACATGAGGGCTGCGAGGATCGAGGACCTCGTTACGTGCTGTATGGTCTTCATCTGGGCACTCCTTATGCCTGGACTACGGTTTGACCGGGTATTGTACGGCCGGCCCGGCGGCATAGGAAGGCCCAATCGCGGCCCCGGGGCTGAGAAGCCGCAAGGGGACTTACCGGCGCAGGATGCGGCGCATGGCCGTGATCCTCTCCTGAAGAGGCGGATGGGTGCTGAAGTAGCTGCCCAATCCCCCAGGACCCAGGCCTGAGGTTGCACCGGCCAAGGCCGCCATCAGTGCCTCTCCTGCATGGCCGTCACAGCCGGCGGCCTTGATGAGGAGCACGGCCATGTGGTCCGCCTCGAATTCCTGGTCCCGGGAGTACGCGCTCTGGATTGCGGACACACCGACCTGCTTGGCCCAGGCCCCGATCACACTGCGGGTCGCGGCCAGGCCTGCTGCCAGATTGACCGCGGAATGGGTCATCATGCGGTTCATGGCGTGGCCTCGAACGATGTGGGCCATCTCGTGGGCAAGGACAAAGGCAGTCTGGTCCGGCTGTCTGCAGCACAGGTCCAGGATCGACCTCGTGACAAAGACGTGGCCGCCGGGCAGGGCAAAGGCGTTTGGGAAGGGCATCTCGATGGCGTAGAAGCGGAAACGCCGTCGCTGATTCACCAGATGCCTGGACAGACGGGCTCCGAGTTCACGGACGCCCGCGCTCAGCCCCTCGTCCGGACACAGGCGGACCTGGCGCAGGACCTCCGTGGCCAGGTCCTGGCCAACGTCCTTCTCGGCAGCGAGGATGTCCTCTTCGCCGCCAAACACCGATTCCCAGATCCACCGGGTCCGGCGGATCCTGGGACCGGCCATCCTGCCGAGCGCATAGAAGAATCCGGGCATGGGCCCCTTTCACGAAACGTGTTCGTGGCGGGGATTCTATTTGGAGTCTTGGACCGCAGTCAATCCCAGGTGTCGGCCGTCCCTGTAACCGGCCAGTTCCCACACCGAGGCCGGTCTCGCCCCTGCCGTGATCCGGCACAACGCGGTCATCGCAGGGACCTCGTGCAGGTCCAGGGATGGGGCCTTGGCCCTCAGCCAAGGACAGGGGTCTTCGCCGTCCTCCTTGACCGGCATGGCCACAGTCACGGACAGGCCCATCTTGGATCCTGAGGGGTCCTGATCGAGGACCATACCCACGGCCTGTTCAACCGTCAGGCCGTCGGCCTTGAGCGTAACCGGGAACACGAGCCTAGATGGACCCCGGGGACATATGACGTAGGTGTCGTCGATCCTCCGCCAGTCGTACGGCGTGTTCAGGGTCAGTAGGGTCAGGAAGTCCTCAATGGTGTCCGCGGCGATTCGCCCCTCATAGCGGGGTCCGCAGTCGAAGAGCATCTCCTTGGGGCACTCCTGAAGCAGTCGGCGGGCCATCTCAAGGCGCCGGTTCTCCTTGTCAGTGAGGGGACGTCTGCGGGCCGTGCCTTCGAGCTGGGCGATTCCCTGTTCGATCGTGACCCCGTCCCGTTGCATGTCGAAATCCAGGTTCTCCAGACACAGCCGAACAGGATACCTCTCCCGCACGGTGGTCACGATGTTCTGCATCGTCTCGCCCTCGAGGTCGAGTTCCATACGCCCGATCTCGCCCTGTGGCCGCTTGAGGGTGTCACCGTCCAGGCATTCGATCTCGACCGGATTGCTGATCACGCGGAAGGCAGGCTTGTGATAGAGGGCGCGGGCCGGGATCGCCACAAACGCCACGCGGACGGTATGCCTGCCCGGCGAGAGACGGAGCCTCTGGGGTGGCGTGGCGTTGGGGTCGTCCCTTACTGCATAGCCGCTTCCCCAGTAGGCGGACAGATCGAGGGCATGGGCGTCCGCTGCCTGCCACTGGAGTTCTGAAAGGGCGATCTGCACGTTGTTCCACTCTTCTCCAGGTTGGATCTCGCTTAAGACGCCCCCGGTATCCACGGCGCCCGTTTCATCGATCTTATGCCATGTGACCAGGGAGCGATACCACTGACCGTCGACTTCCACTTGCTGCATCCGGGTATCGGCCCGGCTCAGGTGCAGGATCATCTCGCTCCCGTTGCGGACGCCCGCGTGGAGGATGGGCGGCTCATCGGATCGCCAAACGCCTTTGGCCGCTTGCAGTCTGACGGCCACATGTTCCACCGGATCACCCCAGATCAGCACACCCCCCGGAGAAGCCGTACCGGGCGCCGCCGCATCGATGGACCTTGCGCCTACTCCCTGCAGGTCCTGGCGGATCAGGGGCACATGGCCGAAGAGGATCTCCCTGCCCCAGATGCGATCGATGCCGGAGACGTTCTCCACAGCTTGGGGATTGGGAGTCAGCAAGACATCCGCCTCGATGACCTGCGGGTCGAGAGGCTCCGTGTCGGCGGTCACTTGAATGCCGCCGGACTCGATGCGGCCGTCCGGCCGCTTGTTGCGCCAGATCCGGCCGCAGGGGATGATCCGGTCCCCCACGCGGAGGGCCACATCGAAGCTGATGGGCACCTGGAGCGTGTCATCGAACTGGAAGTTGACGACCGCCGTGGCCAGGGGGCCCTTGCGGCGGATGATCACCTGGTCGACCGACAGACCGCTGGAGGCCACCGGGTCCAGGGCCGGGTCTTCGGTGAGGCCCACGATGACCGCGTCCTTGGCATAGACCGTCAGGTCCGCCTGGCACGTCCGGACCCAGCGCTGCCTGGCCGGGGGCCAGTCCTTGGACGGGGCGTCCCATGCCAGGCCGGTCATATCGCCCTTTGAAACCAACGCACTCTCGACCTCGCAGCTCACGACGTGCAGACCCGGCTCGAGTTCCGGCAGCCCCAGTTCCCCGTGGAACCTATGCTGCCCCCAGTTCATTCCAGAGACGGATCGCCAGGTGACTTCGCGGCCGTCGATGCGGACGGCCCGCATCTCATTGAGCAGACTCATGCCCAACAGATCCTGATGCCAGGGGCTTCGCCACGGGCAGGCCAGCATGAAGGTCTGCTCGCCTTCGCGTATCCGTGAAGGCTCACACGAGGGG
Organism: Phycisphaerae bacterium; assembly: GCA_018007255.1. Taxonomy (GTDB): domain Bacteria; phylum Planctomycetota; class Phycisphaerae; order Sedimentisphaerales; family Anaerobacaceae; genus DTPU01. Next base: position 10,094 of record JAGOQT010000024.1, read on the forward strand.
ACCCCGTAGAAGGCCTCGAGGAACCCCAGGACAGGCTTCTCCCCGGCCAGACCCCGCGAGCTCAACTCCCGCAACAGTCCATCTATCCAATGCAGGGGCTCCTTGTATCCATCGGGATAGTCCCGCCGAATCCAGGCGGTCAGACCCTCGAGAACCCTGTCGGCCTCAGACGAACTGAGCCGGCCCGATCGGGCGCGTTGCTGCAACTCCTGCCATGCCCAAGGGGATTCGGGCTTGGCCAGGCCGGCCTCCAGCACCCGATCGGTCGCGAGTCTGCGCAATCTCGCAGGGGAATCCGCCCGGCGCACGGCAGGATACCTTCCCTCTTGGAGAAGGAGGAAGACGACCGTGCACAAGATGGCGAAACCGACGAATCCGGCCAGGACGAACCTGACACGACGGCTCCATCGAGTCGGTGTGGACGGGGTCACCCTCGCAGGACCGAGTGGCCTCTTGACCGCGCTCCAGGACAGCCACGCGATCACCGCGGTCAGTATCACACCCACCACCGCTGTGAGGCTACTCGCGTGCCCAAACCCGATGATGAGGGCATTCAGGAGGAGCAGGGGGAAGAGCAGCCCATCGTACAGGGCCAGTCCCAGACCGCGGAGGCGGCCTCCTGAGCCGCGGATCTCGGCCACTGCCATCCATCCTAGGATCGTTGTGCCGAAGGGTGCAGTGAGACCCGGGAGCATGATTATGGCCAGCAAGATGAGCTCCAGGGACCCCAGAGCGACCCCGCGAACGACGATCACCGCCGGCCCGGCCGCAAGGAGAGACAGGAAGGCCCAACATGCACCGACAATGGCCTTGCGAGAGAAACGAGATGCAGGGGCCGAGGATCCCAGTCCGGCCTCTGGCCCGCTGATCCTTGCTCCCTGGCCCCCGAGCCAAGACACCTGTTCTGGCTTCTGACTTCTGGATTCTGGCTTCGCGGCGCCAGCCGCTATGGTCTCCACCTCGGTCCGGACCTGGCTGGCCTGCTGGTAGCGGCGGTCCGGCTCCTTCTCCAGGGTACGCAGCACCACCTCATCCAGGCGGACGTCGATCTGCACCTTGGCCGAGGGTGGCTGGAACTTCCCCATGGGCAGCTCGCCTGTCAACATCTCATAGAAGACCACGCCCAGGGAGTAGATGTCCGCCCTGTGGTCCACTGCCTGGGGGTGCTCGACCTGTTCGGGGGCCATGTAGTGGGGCGTGCCCATGATGTGGCCTTCCGCGGTCAGGGTCAGGTCCTGTCGCTGGCCCAGGATCTTGGCCAGGCCGAAGTCCGCGATCTTGACGTGACCCTTGCGGTCCAGGAGGATGTTCTCGGGTTTGATGTCTCGGTGCACGATGCCTTCGTCGTGCGCGAACTGGAGGGCCTCACAGATCTGGGGGATGATGGCCAGGGCCTGTTTGGGCTCCAGGCCTCCGGACCGCTCGACCTGGCGGAGGTTGGTCCCGTCCACGTACTCCATGATGAAGTAGTGCAGCCCCTCGACCTGGCCGAACTCATACACGGCCACGATGTGGGGGTGATTGAGCCTGGCCAGGGCCCGGGCCTCGCGTGTGAACCGCTCCGCGAACCCAGTGTCCGCACCGGCCCGGTCAGGCAGGACCTTCAGGGCCACGAGCCGATCCAGGTCCTTCTGCCTGGCCTTGTACACGGCCCCCATCCCCCCCTGGCCGATCAGGCTCAGGACCTCCAGTTGGGGAAAGAGCCTGCCTAGGTCCTCGACCGTGTGCGGGGAAAAGGCCTGGCCTTCGGGTCCGCCTGTCCGAACCGACCCACAGCTCAGACCGATCTTCATCAGGCACATCGGGCATTGGCCGTTCGGGGCGTCAGGCCCTAAAGGACTACCACAGGTTCGGCAGGTCTGGCTCGTATCCATAGTTCAGTCTCCATCCCCATAAGACCCAACGGGAATGGAACGTTACACAAAGAAGAACACAGAACTCAGAACATAGAACTCAGAATTCAGGATTCAGAAGCCGGAAGCCAGAATGATCACGGTCTCGCCAGTGCCTTCATGAGGTCCCGGATCTCCTCGTCTACCTGGTCCGGGGCGCTGACCGTGTCCGCGATCCGGGCGCGAAGGACCTCCCGGTATCGGCGGCGGAGCCGGTGCGCGGCCACTCGCACGGCCCCCTCGGTCATGTCCAGATGCCCGGCCAGGGCCGCAGAGGGGTGTTCGCCCTTCTTGCCGGAGAGGTAGGGCTGCAGCGCCTCAAACAGCCCGGCCTTGCCCTGGCGGGCATACTCCTCGTGCAGGGTTTTGGAGACTTGGTCCAGGAGCGTGAGGGCCCACTGGCGTTCAAACACCTGATCAGGGCTGATCGGGTCCGCAGGCTCAAGCCGATATCGGCTCTCCGCCGTCTCTACATCCAAGGGCACGATACGGCATAAGCCTCCGCGTTTCCTGGCAGAGGCCCTGCGCCGCTGTTTGGCCAGGAAGTGCTTCATGGAGGCCAGGAGAAAGTCCCTGAATCGCCCCTTCTCTCTGTGTATGTCCGAGAGCCAGTCCTTCTCCAACAGACGTGTGAAGAACTCCTGGGTCAGGTCCGCGGCGTCCTGGGGAGGATTCCCTTGTCGTCTGACAAAGGCGTAGAGCGGATACCAATAGGCCCGACACAGTGACTCCAGGGCCTCGTGCCCCTTGGGGCAATGGCGGTCCTTGGCGGCCAGGACCACGGACCAGTGGGTCGTGGCAAAGGCAGGCGAGCCGGGCGATGGAAGGCCCGGATCTGGAGCGGGATCTGAGGTGTGATGATACTCCTTCACCCAGGCGAGTATACCGCTTGGGTATGGCAATGCAACGCTGTCAGTTCTCCACCTTGAGGCCGGCGATGGACCCCTCCAGCATGCGCCTGCCTTCCTCACTGACCTTGGTGTCGCCAAGGTAGATCCTTCGCAGGTTCTTCAGGCCACGGAGAGACTCCAGTCCCTGATCCGTGATCGCGCAGAACTGGAGGTCCAACTCCTCCAGGTTGGTCAGGTTGGCCAGAAGGCTCAGTCCTGTGTCTGTGATGGTGTCATTCCTTGACCCGATCCACAGGGTTCTCAGTTGCCTCATCCTGCCCAGGTGGGCAAGCCCTCTGTCGCTGAACCGATTGTCCTGGAGGCCAAGACCGGTCAGCCCGGGCATTCCGGAGAGGGCCGCAAGGGAGGCGTCTCCGATCCCGGCGTTGCTGATGTGAAGGTACTCCAGACGCCTCAGTCTCGCGAGGGATGCCACCCCCCGGTCGGTCACACGGGCATCCCACATGTAGAGCCTCCTGAGGGGTCTCAATTGTCCAACGTATTGCATGGCAAGGTCTGTGGCCTGGGACTTCTGAAGCAGCAGTTCCTCCAGATCCGTGAAGGCCGGCAGGACCGTCGCGATCTGATCCGAGGTGTTGCTGCACTCGCGGCGGTTGCCGTGATCGTCCTCGTCATAGACGAGGCTGACCCGGACCACTCGACCCTGGGAATCGCGTTTGATGAAGCCGCCGTAGTCCTGGATGGCCTGGACGGCCGCCTCGACAGTCAGAGGTGCGACGGTCTGCACTGCGTCCGTGGCGTGCACGATCCCCACCCGGGTCTTGTGGCCCGGATTCAGTGAGACGTCGCGGAACTCGACCCATTGATACGGCCGGACCTGGAACCTGAACGATCGGATGTCGGCCAAGTGCAGGTCGAACTTGGCGGTTATCTCGGAGAAGGCATCCGTGGAACTGCCGTCTGTCCGGTTCGTCGTGTGTTCCTCTCCACGGGTATCCATCGCGACCAAGCGGACGTCCCGGTCCTTGACCGTGTGTACGACCGTGGTCTGTGCCTTCCCGCCCAGTTCAGCGGATCGAGAGAATGAGACGGTCCAGTTGTGACCCTGGCGGCTCGTGCTGGACGTCCCCGTTCTATCGGCCTCTTTCTCCGCAACCGTCTCCCATGGACCCGTGGCCACGCGCACACTGAGGGTGACACCTCGGGCGGAGGAGGGCAGGGTGGCAGAGATCATCTTGAGGTCGGGCGCCTCTTGATTCGGTCCGTGTCCCACGCCCCCACCCGCCCAACCCGTGATGGGGTCCATCCTCCAGATCGTCCAGGAGGCATCCTCTGGAATTCCACTGAGGCGGATGACGAACTCGCGGGCCATCTGGTCCCCATAGGGTGTGCTGTGCGAGCCCCAGGTGAACAGGGGCCTTCCTGTGTAAGGCAGGCCATCGGCCGCCCACCAAGGCCGCCCTGCGGACGGATGCTCGGAGACGCCGACCAGCTCAACCGTTCCCTGGCCTAGACGGGCCACATAGGGACCGGACACGGGATAATCGACATTCAGACTCCCGGGCCGCTGAGTCGAAAGGAACTTCCAACGCAGGGTCACGGCCTTGGGGTCCAGGATGCAGTCTGTGATCTGGAGCAGACCCAGCCTGTTGTCCACGGAGGCCATGGCCAGCGTGATCGGCGTCCTCAAGGCCACATTGACAGGGGTCTTTGGCAGCAGACAGGCCCTCCCCAAGTCTCTCAGTTCAAGCTCCATGCCCGGGGCATGAAGGGCCGCCTCCAGGTCGGCCTGCGTCCCACGATCCCAGAGGCGATCCTCCACCAGGGCCATCAGCAGACCTCCTACGTTGGGTGTGATCAGGGCCCAGCGGCCGTCGTTGTAGTCCAGCAGGAGATCGGTACCCGTGCTCGTCACCCAGTTCAGACGCTCTGTCTCGGACCAATCCGGCCAATTGCCGGGCCGGAAGGACCCTGTTCCTTGATCCAGGTCCAAGGCGGCCACGCCCACGTTGGCATCCATCGCGAAGAGGGTCATCTTCCAGACCGGGCCAGAGAGGCCGGACGAACGGAACGGACGCTGTCGCATCATGTTGGGCAGGAGCACGCCGAGTACGATGACCAGTGTGATCATGACCCCGATCCATGCCGACCTCTTCTGTGGTGCGTGTCTGCCTCTCTCAAGGCGGGCCTTGACGATGACTGGCACACCGATGCCGATTAGGATGATCGCGGATAACATCGCTATCGAAAGCCACCCCAACCCGGCTTGCACCAGGGTCGTGGCCCATGGCTCGAAGAAGGCCACGGCCGCAGGGTCTCTGACCATGCGAGTGACCACGTGGACGCCCCAGGCACCGCCTCCGTATGCGTAATAGCCGACGGCCCCTCCGCCCAGGGCGATCGTGCCGATCGCACCTCCTCCAAAGGCCGCGATGAGGCCCACGGCTACGCCCCCGATGGCCAGCAGACCCAATCCTGTCCCACCGATGGCAATCACCCCCACGGCCAATCCGCCGAAGACGATCCCGCCAAAGGCCGCGCCACCAAAGGCGATCAGGCCCTGTGCCACGTCGCCAATGGCAATGATCCCCCTGGCTACCCGCTTGCGGCCTGTGTCCGGATCCATGCCCGTAGCCACGTGGATCAGGGGCAGGCCCCACAGCGTTCGCTTGGATCGATACTCGATGCCCCACTGGTCTGCGATCGGGGAGGGTCGTGACAGGGCCGCGATCCGGCGGCGGCGGATTTGTTCAAAGCCTCCCCGCACCTCCTGCTGCGAGAGGACCACCAGGGACCAGATCCCAATGAACAGGCCTACCACATTGCCGGGCGAAACGACGATGGCCAGGACACTGGCGGCAACCGCTGCGCCGTGCGCCTGCAGTCGCATCATCTTGAATGCCGCCCAGACAAAGAAGGAGCACAGGCACAGGGTTGTGAGAAGGAGACCGGGTATCCATCCGGGCCAGAGATTGAATTGGGTCAGATCGTGCAACGAGAGCCAGCGTACCTTGGTGATGGCCCCGATGACCAGGATGGACAGGGGGATCATGATCCAGTTCAGTATCCCCGTGATCAGCAGTCCGATGGCCGGTCCCCTGACCTGTCGCCTGATCTCGGCCAGGCCGGTGTCGTCGGCCGGGTCCGGGTGTCCTGTCTCGAGCCGGGTCCCGGCGATCGTCTCCACCTCGGTCCGGACCTGGCTGGCCTGCTGGTAGCGGCGGTCCGGTTCCTTCTCCAGGGTGCGGAGCACCACCTCGTCCAGGCGTACGTCGATCTGGACCTTGCGGGACGGAGGGGCGAACTTGCCCAGGGGCAGCTCTCCGGTCAGCATCTCGTAGAAGACCACGCCCAGGGAGTAGATGTCCGCCCTGTGGTCCACTGCCTGGGGGTGCTCGACCTGCTCAGGGGCCATGTAGTGGGGCGTGCCCATCATGTGGCCTTCCTGGGTCAGGGTCAGGTCCTGTCGCTGGCCCAGGATCTTGGCCAGACCGAAGTCAGCGATCTTGACGTGGCCCTCCCGGTCGACCAGGATGTTCTCAGGCTTGATGTCGCGGTGCACCACCCCCTTGTCGTGTGCGAACTGGAGGGCCTCGCAGATCTGGGGGATGATGGCCAGGGCCTGCTTGGGCTCCAGGCCCCCGGACCGCTCGACCTGCCTGAGGTTGGTCCCGTCCACGTACTCCATGATGAAGTAGTGCAGGTCTCGGACCTGGCCGAAGTCATGGACTGCCACGATGTTGGGGTGACTGAGTCTGGCCAGTGCGCGGGCCTCGCGAGTGAAGCGTCCGGCAAATCCCGGATCTCTGCCGGCCTGAGTGGGAAGGACCTTCAGGGCCACGAGGCGGTCCAGGTCCCTCTGCCTGGCCTTGTACACGGCGCCCATCCCGCCCTGGCCGATCAGTTCCAGGACCTCCAGTTGTGGGAACAACTGGGCCAGGTCTCGGATCTCGGGGGGCACGAATCCCCTTTCAGGCTGTCCTGTGGCCGGATTGGTGCAGGAGCCGATCCCCACCCTCATCATGCATTGAGGACAAAGGCCGTCCAGGCCGTTGGGGCCTGCCGGTCTTCCACACTGCGGACATGTCTTCTCGGGTTCCATAGCGCCTGATACTACGGAAGGATTCTGGAACTGTTACAGGACAGAACACAGAATTCAGAATCCAGAAGCCAGAAGCCAGAAGCCTAAAACCTAAAACCTAAAACTTAAAACCTAAAACCCTCTGGGCCCTGCCAGGGCCTGGAACAGGTGCCGGATCTCGTCCTCCACTTCGGCCGGATCTGCCACGGTGTGGCCGATCTCCTCCCGCAACAGGTCCCTGTAGCGGCTTCGGAGCCGATGGACCGCCACGCGGACCGCGCCCTCCGTCATGGCCAGGCGTGCGCCCAGGTCCGCATAGGATACGGAGGTCCCGGCCTGGGTTAGACTCCCCTTGGCTTGGTCGAATAGGGCCGTCTTGCCCTCCGCCTCGTACTGCCTGCGGAGCCGGTCAAACACGGTCTCCAGGACCGTCACGGCCCACTGATGTTCAAAGAACCGGTCCGGGGTCCATTCGTCCACGGGCTCCAGGCGAAACCGTGTCTCAGCGGACCCCACGTCCATGGGGACCCTCCTGGCCAAACCCCCGCGTTTCACCGCCTTGGCCCGGTCTCTCTGATCCGCGACGAAGTGCTTGAGGCTCGTCAGGAGGAAGGACCTGAACCTGCCCCGCTCGCGGTCCGCGGCCCGGACGAGGTCCTTCTCGATCAGCCTGGTCAGGAATCCCTGGGTGAGGTCCTCTGCATCCTGCGGTCCATGACCGCACCTCCGGACATAGGCGTACAGCGGAACCCAATAGGTCCGGCACAGGGTCTCCAGGGCCTGGCGTCCGGCAGGGGCCCTGGGGTCCTTTGCGGCCAGGATCACGGACCAGTGGGTGGTCGTGAAGGCCGGCGACCCAGGCGACGGAAGGCCCGGATTCTCTGCCGGACTACATTGAGGGTGAGGTTCCTTCACGCCGGCGAGTATACCGTCGGCCAGAGGCAATGCAATGACGTCAGTGCCCTGGTGCGGGCCTGTCTGCTGCGGCCTGAATCCGTGCGTATCGGATCTTCACGCCCTTCCGGTCGCCTGAGAACCCGAGGATCTGGAGCAGACCCCGGCCGTCCTCACGGGTGCGAAAGAGGAAGGTGTCCGCCTCCCCCGGGGCCTTGGCACGGCGGATCTCTTGTCTCGGCAAGACGTCGTTTAGGGCCATGCACTGCACCAAGTCCCCTGCGGTGACGACGTCCCAGGCCTGGTCGGGCGCAGCGGCAAAGACCATGTCGTAACCCGTCACGAAAGGCAGTTCCGGTTCTCGGCCCAGTGCAACGACGTCCGCACCCACGGAACAGAGCCATTCGTGGAATTCGCGAAGGTCCGGACGGAAGATGCGATTCGTGGTCCAGCGATCCGTGTCCAGGTCGTACAACACGAAGTTCGGCTCCTGGCCGACCCAGGGCAGCACCACCTCGAATGGGCCCGCCAGGGTCCATGCCTGCTCTGTGGGCCTGGCGGCCCGATTGAGGGCATCCACCATCTCATGGGTCTCGGAGGTGCTGAATCCCCCAGTGATCATCAACCTGCCGCCCGTGATGGGGGCCTGGATGACCGGCGCGCTGACGACCCGACCCCGGAACACGATCGCCAATCGGCGTTTTACGTAACGGCCCGTGACCTCACCGAACTGCCGGCTTCCGACATCGGTCAGCTTGACCGAGACGGAGCGGCGGCCGTCCGGCTCAAACGTCATGTCTGCCCCGGCCACTGCCGATTCATCCATCAGGACCTGGCGGAGGACCCGCAGCGGCGCCTGATTCGAAGGGGCCAGGGGATCAGCCAGCAGGTCCACCGCCTGATAGGAGTCCTCGTCTGCTGCCACGAGCCGGAACTGGAGGGCCGCGCCGATCCCGCCGGATTCCGTCCCGTCCCCTTCCGCAGAGGCCTTGGAGGCCAAGGCAGGGGCCTGTGTTGAGCCCTCCTGCGTTTGCACGAGCCTGTATCGGATCTTCACACTCCGTGGTTTGTCGATGAGCTCGGTCACCTGGAGAAGGCCCAGGCTTCCCTGGGCCGTCTTGAAGGCGAAGGTGAGCGGGAGTTTTGTCTGTGCCTCGAGGCAGTATGCCTTCACCGGCCCTTGGTGCTCCACGCGCACCCCGGGTGCTCCCTGTGCAAGGGCCAGTGAGAGGGTCGCCTCCGTGGCCGCCTCCCACTCCTCATCGGACCTGAGCACCAGCAGGAGGTCCGTGGTGCAAAGGTAAGAGGGAACCGGCAGCGGAGAGCGGGATTCGAACTCGAAGGCCAGGTCGACGCCCCGATCGGCCATCCATTGGACCAGGTCGGTCTTGGAGGGGGCATTGACGAGTTCCTTCGGCAGGTCCAGGGGTAGAATCTGGCCTGTATCCAGGTCCAGAACCTCCTGGCCGTCTGCCCCTTTCGCATGGAGGGTGACCTCCTTCACCGGACCGAAGGCTGGGGTCAACCGAAGGTCCCTGTTCAGCCTCTTCCGGCCCAGGGGTCGGGGACCCAGGGATGTCACCAATCCGGCATACCCCTGCGCGGACACCCGGAGGTTACGCTGCTCCGAATACCAGCCGACGTAGAGCGAGTATCGCCCATCCTTGGAGGTGCGGGCGTTCGGGGCCTCAGGGGGCCGCCTCGGGTCGGCGAGGATGAGCTCTGCATTGGAGATCGGATGGCCTGTGACTGCATCCGTGACCAGGCCCGTGACGAAGACGCTCGTGGGGCACAAGAGCCGGCCCAGGACGAGGGCCGCGGCAAGGGCGGCAACAGCCATGGCCAATGTCCCTGTCCTCCGGCCCCGCGTGGCCCACCAGCAGCAGGCATAGGCAGCGGCGATGATCAGGACCCCGTGGAAGGGTCCCCACTCGATGCGGTTCTCCGAGACATTGAAGAGCGTCCAGCCCGCCGCGATCAGCAGGGCGGCAGTGCCCTCCCTCCACCACCCGATGACAAAGCCGAGGACCAGCAGGAAACCGGCGAGGGAGGTCAGTTGCACCCCCTCGGGCTGCTGGGTCAGGGGCGGGAGGCCCTCTGCCAGGACGAACGGGATCAGGAGGAGGATGCACAGCGTCCCCAGCAGGCGCGCCATCCAACGGAAGACTGGAACCCAACGTGGCAGGGGCTCCCCCTGAGCAGCCCATGAAGCGATCTGCCGGTTGCCCGCGGATTGGGCTGGCAATTCCGGCAGTCTCCCTCCGCTCAGTGGAGCCCGCCAGCGCCGTGCGTACGGTTCCGGAACAGCCAACCGTACCCGCTCTCCATCCGTCAGCTCCAGCACCAAGCCACGCTTCCAGAAGAGCGGCACATAAACCCAGCGTACCTCACGTAGAGAGATGATATCAACCAACGGTACGGTGACCCTGCTGCCATACCAGATCGGAACCAGTTCCAGCCGGTCCGAATGGAGGATCGCCAGACCCTGGGATCGGTTGAATGGCCAGATCCCCTGCGACCAGCCGAGCCACCCCTCAGCAACCTCCGCCTGGCCCGGAGACAGAGTCGACTTGAGCCGTCGGATTCGATGTCCGACCCACCCGTAGATGCCGATGACAGCCCCCGCAGGTGCCGACAACAACGCCACGTAGCCGGCGCTCTCGCCCCGAATGGACATCCACAAGGTGAACAGCAGCAGGGCCAGCAAGACAAGCAATACGAGGCGCCACGCGATCCCGTTGCGGTTGTCCCACAGCCAACGATCCCGCCAGCGAAGCGCAGGAGCCGTGTTCCCACCGGCCGGAGTCAACCGCCCCCACCGTCGCATAGCATGGAGCAGGGCCACGGTGATAGCTATCGTGCCGGCCGCTGCGATGGGGGCCCACATCCAGTCGCTCAGCCGGTTTGGCAACCGTTGTTCCAGGATCAGCGACATCAATGCGGAGGTGAGCGTGAAGCACGCTGCTGCCAAGAGGAAGCTCCTCCCATATGCCCGCACATACTCCCACCCGGTTGCGTCCTGCGCCACGTCCAGATGCCCCACCGAAGGCATGCGTCCGGTGCAGGCCCGTATGGCCTCCTGTATGGCAGACAACCACTCCTGTCCGAACCTGTTGGCCTCCGTGGGAAACATGACGTCGGTCCGGACCGGGGTGAACAGCAGGGTCCGCGAGACACCGTACTCTGTGAAGGTCACTGCGATGAAATGGAGCGGGACCGGCTTGGCGGACGAGGGATACTCGCCCAGGGCCAGGGACTGGATGGACGACAGGGGGATAGTCACTGCCTGCCAGCCGCTCCGGAAGCGGAGTGCATCGCTGTCCAGGCACAGCTCGCCCTTGCCCTGGTAGATGTTGAAGAACCGGCCCCTGAAGGTGCGAAGGTACTCAGGGGTGCTGACGTAGCATAGGGAGACCTTTGGCTGGGCCCCTCCTTCCGGCTTCTGACTTCTGGATTCTGGATTCGCGGCGCCAGCCGCTATGGTCTCCACCTCGGTCCGGACCTGGCTGGCCTGCTGGTAGCGGCGGTCCGGTTCCTTCTCCAGGGTGCGGAGCACCACCTCGTCCAGGCGTACGTCGATCTGGACCTTGCGGGACGGAGGGGCGAACT
>JAGOQT010000333.1 GCA_018007255.1 Phycisphaerae bacterium
GGCACCAGGAGCAGGCACGCCCCCAGCGCGGCCGCCCCGCCCAGGACCACCCAGGCACGGTGGCCGAGGGCCCAGTGCAGGACCTGCTTGTACTCCTCCTCCAGACGCATGCAGAACCGTCCGCTGGCCTCAAACAGCCAGTGTCCCAGGAAGCGTTTCGGACCCGGGGTCTGAAGGTCCGAGGGGAGGACCCTGGCGGCCAGCATGGGCACCACGGTCATGGCCACGGCCAGCGAGCAGAGAAGGGAGAAGCTCACCACGATGGAGAGCTGCTTGAACATCACCCCGGACATCCCCTGCACGAAGACCAAGGGCAGGAAGACCACCACGGTCGTAAGGGTGCTGGCGATGATCGCGGCGGTCACCTCACCGCTCCCCTCGATCGCCGCAGGCTCCGCGCCCTGGCCCTCCTCCCGGAGGCGGAAGATGTTTTCCAGGACCACGATCGCGTTGTCCACGAGCATGCCGACTCCCAGGGCCAGACCGCCCAGGGTCATGAGATTGAGGGTGAATCCGGCGAAGTACAGCAGCGCGATGGTGGCGATGATGGAGACCGGGATGGCCGTGGCGATGACCAGTGTGCTCCGGACGTTCCGCAGGAAGAAGAGCAGGACCAGCATGGTCAGGATGCCGCCGTAGAGCGCGGAGGAGCCGACGTTGGTGATGGACCTCTGGATGTAGTCCGAGGTGTCGACCACGGGCACGATCCGGATCTGGGGGATGTCCTCGTTGATCCGCTCCAGCTCCTTCAAGGCCGCGCGGGCCACCTCCACGGTGTTCCTGCCGGACTGCTTGTTGATCGCCAGGCGCATGCCCGGGGCCCCGTTGATCCGGACGATCCGGGTGATCCGCTGCCAGGAGTCATTGACGTCCGCAACCTCGCTGAGCTTGATGGGCACGCCGTCCCGTGTCGCCACGACCGTGTCCTCGAGCTGCTTGAGGTCCGTGTACTCGCCGGGCGTACGGACCGTGACCTCCAGGTTGGCCCGCTCGATCGTGCCGGCCGGGATGTTCACGTTCCCCTCACGGACCTGGCTGATGATCTGGTCGAGCGGGATGGCCAGGGCGTTGATCTTGGCCGGGTCCAGGCTCACATGGATCTCCCGCTGGAGGCCTCCCCAGAAATCCACGGCAGCCACGCCCGGGACCCGCTCCAGGCGGTACTGGACCTGGTCCTCGATGATCTGCCGGGTCTGGATCGGATCCAGGTTGCTGGAGGCCCCCAGGGTCAGGATGGGAAAGCTGGCCACGTCGAACTTGCGGAGCGTGGGCCGGTCCGCGTCCTCGGGCAGACGTCCGATCACGCGGTCGATCCGGTCCCGGACGTCGTTGGAGGCCGCGTCCAGGTCCGTGCCCCAGGTGAAGGTCACGCGGACCACGCTCTGGCCCTCGGACGAAACCGAGGTCACCTCCTCCACACCGGGCACCGCGCTCATGGCCTGCTCGATGGGCCGGGTCACCAGCTCCTCGATCTCCTGCGGCCCCGCGTTCTCGTACGTGCACGCGATGCTCAGCGTGGGGTAGGAGATGTCGGGCATGAGGTCGATGGGCAGGCGGAGCAGGGAGATCATGCCCAGAAGGACCACGATGAAGACCACCATGCTCGTGAAGATCGGACGGTGGACCGAAGCCTGGGATAACCTCATCGCGGTGTCCCTCGGCCTTCCGGTGCGGTCTGCGACGGGGACTGTGCTGCGGGGGCCGTCTTGGAGGGCAGGATGATCTTGGACCCGTCCTCAAGCAGGTGGTTGCCGATCGTGACCACCAGGCCCGAGATCCGCGGCTCCACGACCTCCACGGTCTCGCCGACCAGGATGCCCGTGGTGATCGGGACGAAGCTGGCCTGGAGCCCATTGGGATCGGCCAGGAAGACCCCCTCCCTGCCGTCCCGCTTGGCCAATGCGGAAAGGGGGATCAGGACAGCGTCCTCGTGGTTGGCGAACTCCACGCGTGCGCGGATGAACATCCCCGGCTTGAGGAGCTGCTCGCGGTTGGCGATCTCGATCTCCAGCCTGGCCTGGCGGGAACTCTCCTGGAGCAGGGGTGCGATCCGCACGATGTCGCCCGTGAACTGCCTGTCCGGGTAGGCGTCCGTGGTGATGACCGCCTGCTGTCCGACCCGGACCTTGGGGTAGTCCCTCTCGATCACGTACACGACCGCGGTCAACGGGGCGTTCTGGAGCACAGACACGATCGGCTGGTTGACCTGGAGCAGGGCCCCCTCGTCCACGAATCGCTCGCCCACGACGCGGGTCTGGTCCTCGCCCTCCCAAAAGGCCTGGACCTTGGCGTACGAGAGTCGGAGTTCCGCCGCCTTAAGGGCCGCCTCCCTCTGGGAGACCAGGGCCAGGGAGACCTTGAGCTTGGCCTCGCCGGCATTGGACGCGGCCACCGCCTCGTCCAGCTCCGAGGCCGAGGCGATCTGCTTCTCCCGAAGGACCCGGACCCGCTCCAATTCCCGCTTGGCCACGTCCAGATCGCTCGCGGCGTTCTCCGCGTTGGCCCTGGCCACCTGGAGCTCCGCGCGGGCCTGCTCGACCTGCTGGGCGAACTCGTCGTCGTCCAGCACCGCAATCACCTGGTTCTGCCGGACCGTGTCCCCGACATGGACCAGGAGCTGCCGGAGCCACCCCGTGACCTTGGGGGCCACCACGAACTGGGACTTGGGGATGAGCGACCCTGTGAAGACCCCGGCATCCAGGATCGACCCCCGCCGGACAGGCACGGTCTCCACGGGCACGGCCACGGCAAGCCGCCCCGGACCCGCAGCAGACCCCGATTCGCTCACCCGCCTGTACACCCCCCACCCGACCACCCCAACAAGGAGGACCAAGACGATCCCCAGCACGAGTCTCTTCATTCCAGTGTCCCCGATGACTGCGGCCCTGGGACCCGGCCCCACGGCCCGGCTCAGGACGGACATCGTATCAGAATCCGCCCCCACGTCCAAGTCTCTGTCTGGCGCATGCGGGCCGCAGGTGTTCTTCGAAGACGCCGGAGGCCCCGAGGAGGGTGCTCAAGGCCGTCAGACCTCGCCCATGAAGGTCGGCCTGCTCCGCTCGCCGATCTTCTTGTACTGGTGCATCGCGCTTTCCTTGTCGTCGAAGTCCTGGTTGACGAACAGCAGCTCCGTGTTGCCGACCTTGATGCGGTCCGCGTGGTTGAGGACCGCCTCCCCGGTGATCCGGTTGCCGTTGATGAACACACCGTTGCGGCTCTGCATGTCCAAGGCATGGTACTTGCCCGAGGCCTGGTCGAACCGGATCTGCAGGTGCTTGCGGGAGACCTCGTTGTCCAGGACCTGGATCGGGAGCTGTTCGGCCCGCCCGATGACGTTCGTCCTGTGCCCCAGGGGGTAGTAGTCACCCTCGTGCTCGCCGGAGGCTATGATGATGGATGCCATGCTCGTCCACCCCTCGTTCGTGGTTCGCGGCTCCACACGCAGCGCCGCATGCGAGATCCATGATAGGCTCGCCCTGCGGGCCTGTCGAGGGGTCTTGGGCGGGATTTGCGGGCCCTCAGTTCGGGAACCCCTGGACCTCCTGGGCCAGGCCGTACAGGTCCTTGAAGGGAAGGAACGCATGGTCATTGGCCACGTAGATGCCCTTGCGAACCCGCGAGGATCGATGCGCTCGCTCGGGGTCTCGAGCAGCGCGGAGAGTAGGCCGCGTTCGACCGTCCTGTCTGCTCGCATCATGGGTCCGTTGTAGGGGGAGCACCTTCGGCCAGGGCCTTGAGACGCCCTTGGGCGAACTGGTAGTCCTGTTCGCCCAGGCGGCTGACAGGCCTGCTCCAGTCCGGATACGAGAGGGCAAACTGACGGCGGAAGGCGTTCTCGATCTCGATGGCCCTTGCGTAATGCCCGGCTGCCAAGTCCGGCCTGCCCAGTCTCTCCGCCATCCGGCCCATGCGGAGCCACAGCCGGTCGCAGGCCGGATAGCGCTGGGCAGCTTGATCATAGGCCTTGTACGCCTGGTCCGGCACGTCGATCAGGTCATAGGCATCGCCGAGGGGCTCGTAGTCGCGGAAGTCGGCGGGGTTCCGCTTGGTTGCGGTGATCAGGCAGTGGACTGCCCTGCGGAGCAGGGCCTGGTCAGCCTGACTGCCCCGGAGGGACTGCCCGAGGTACACCTTGCCCTGGAGGCTCGCGGCTGCAGGCGACAGCCGGTCGGCAGCCGTGGCCCGATCCAGGAGGCGGTGGGCCTGTTCGAAATCCCCGGCCGCTGCAGCCTGCCGGGCCCGCTCGATCCCCAAGGCGGTATCCAAGACAGGCGCGGCCAGGCCAAACCAACATGCCACGAACACGGCCACAGTGCAGAGTACCGCGATCCAGGGCCGCCGACCGGGCGCACCAGGCGCAGGCGGTTGTCCTTGCGTGGATG
>JAGOQT010000334.1 GCA_018007255.1 Phycisphaerae bacterium
CCTTCTATGAGGCTGCAGCACGGCCTCGGACAGGTGAGCCATGAGCCTGCCAGGGTACCCCGGACATCTGGTGATCTTGGTCATTGCGGCCGTGGGGTCCGTCGCGATGATGGCCGCTGCGCGCCTGGGTCCGGGGGGCGCCCAAGCGGGCACCCCCGCGGGGCGACTGACCAGGGCTGCGCTTGCGGCCCTCCATGTCCTGGCCCCCTTGATCCTGGTCCTGATCCTCTGCGATCCATCTAGAGAAACGGTCTCCGAAGTCCGTACGAGGACCTCGGTCTTGACCCTCTTTGACACGAGCCGGAGCATGTCCGTTTCGGACGACGGGTACCACAGCAGGCTCGATCAGGCGATCCGCGCATTCGAGGCGAGGTGCCATCCCGCGGTCGACCAGGGTCCGACCTACAGCCTGTTCGGTTTCGACTCGGAGGCGTATCGATGCGACGGACCTGCCGGGCTGCGCAGGTGGGGGGAGGCGACCCGCGGCGAGGCCCTGGTCCGCTTCCTGGGCCGGAACATCGCCGACGGCCGTGGAGCAGGGCCATCTCCGCTCCAGCCGGCAGGGGGTGCGATCGTGTTCTCTGACGGCCAGGTGGACGATCGGTCCCTCGACGCATTGGCTGCGTGTCGGGACGACGTGCCGGTCTGGGTGGTGGGGGTGGGGTCCAAGGACCCGCCGGCGGACGTGGCCGTGGTCAATCTGGGTGCACCCGCACGGGTGGGCAGCGGCCGGTCCTACCTCATTGAGGCCGCTGTGGCGTGCGTGCATCCGGTGCCGAGTCCCGTGCTCGTGGAGCTGCTGCGGGATGGGCAGGCGGTGGAGACCAAGTCCGTGTCCCTGGGCGCTGTTGCCAGCGGCAACGAGACCCGGAAGGTCGCCTTTGAGGTCCGGGCAGGGCAGGCGGGCACGGAGTCCTGGGTGACGCGCGTCCGGGTGGCCGGCCCGGACGGCAACCCCGCCAACAACGAGCGGGCTGTCGTGGTCGACGTGGTGGAGCCCACTCGCACGCGGGTCCTGCTGCACGCGGAGCGACTGGACCTGAACCTCGGCAAGGTCCGGCAGGCCCTGGCCCTGGATGCGGGCCTGGACCTGGATGTGTCTCTGGATGCACTCAAGGACCGACGCCTGGCGCGAAAGGCAGCGGGTGCATCGGGGTATGTGCCGTTTCCCTACGGGCGGAGGGAGTTCTACGTGTACGACGTGATCGTGCTGGGGCCGTGCGATCCGGACCGATGGGACGCGGATCAGAGGGACGGCCTGTACAGCTTCGTGGCGGACCGCGGTGGGGGCGTGATCCTCTTGTCGTGTCACCCGGGGGACGGTCCGTGTCTGTGGCAGGAGCCGAGAATGGCGGCCCTGGTTCCCGTCCGGTATGGCGTGGACGGGGCAGGCCCGGACAGGCCCTGGGGCGAGCTCGCACCCTCGCCCGATGCAGACAGTACCCCGGGGCTGCGCGCCGGCGACCTGAGCAGCGACTTGGCGATTCGTCCTTGTAATGCAGAAGTGGAGCCCAAGCCCGCTGCCACTGCGCTGGCCGTGATCGAGGGCGTTCCCGCGGTGGCGGTACACCGCGTGGGCCGCGGCCGTGTGGCGCTCCTGAACATCGCGGCCCTGCACCAGGCATACAGGGCGGACCAAGAGGGCGGGTCCCTGGCCAAGGTTCTGGGTCAACTGGCCTATCACGTGGCCCAGGGCGCGGGCCCGGATTCCCACATCCAGGTCTGCGCGGAGGGCATGCCTGGTTCCGGCGGCCGGGTCCGCATCCGGGCCTTGGTCTCGGACGACGCCTTCCGCCCTGTGCCGGATGCCCAGGTCCTGGTGGAGGCGGCAGGCGCAATCACCCGCATGGTCCCCCAGGGGGACGGGATGTACGCGGCCCTCGTGGACCGGCCCCAAGGCCAGTCGCTCCTGGTGACGGTCGAGGCCCAGAGGCACGGACGATTCCTGGGCGAGCGGACCAGGGCCGTGGACCTCGGACCCTCGCACCACGAGATGTCGGATGTCCGCCTGGACGAGACCTACCTCATGTCCCTGGCCCGGGCGGTCAAGGGCCGATACGTGCACATCGACGACCTGCCCCCGGATCTCTCCAAGGCGTTCCGTTCGGAACAGGTGACGGAGATCCGCGTGCAGACGACCTCGCTGTGGCCCGTGTGGTCCGTATGGGCGGCCTTGTGCGCAACTCTGGTTGCGAAGTGGTTCCTGCGGCGATTCCTGGGATGGGTGTGAGATGGAGATGCGATTCGACAACATCCGCATGACCCGGCGTGACTTCCTGGACGCTGCGGCCCGCGTAGGGATCGGCGTGTCCCTGGCCGGGGGTCTTCTGCAGGCTGGGGAGAGGTCCTCAGCGGCGGAGGACGACCTGGAGCGATACGACTTCATCCTGGCCCGGGTGCAGTTCAGGGAGGGCCAGCCCCACGGACAACGCCCGGGACCGGATGTGTGGAACGTCCGTCCCGGCGGGGATGCCAACCTCCTGGAGGAGCTCAGCAGCGTGGTCCACTGCAAGGTCAAGCCGATCCATGGGGCCGACGACTGGAGCCCGCAGTATGCCGCGGACGGCCAGCTCAACGCGGTCGTGACGTGGGATCAGGCCGACTCCCTGGCACGCTACCCCTTCCTGTTCATGACCGGAGAGAACTACTTTGAGCTGGCCCCGCACCAGACCGAGAACCTCCGCCAGTACATCCTGCAGGGCGGATTCCTCCTGATGGACGATTGCGTGATCGGCAACGCCGGCGACTTCTTCTTCCGCAGTTCCATGACCCTCCTGACCACCGCGTTCGGCCCGGAGGCGGTGCGGCGGATTCCCCTGGACCATGAGGTCTTCCGGAACGTCTATGACATGAACGCGGGCCTCACAAGCCTGGAGTTCTCGCAGCGCAGGGCCGCAGGCCTGCCGTACATGCACGGCCAGAACCACGGGGCCTGGGGCGTGTTCATAGGGGAGCGACTGGCCGTGCTCCTGAGCCCCGTGGACCTGCACTGCGGCTGGTGCGACCGCAGGGGTGTGGAGTTCGGCCGGGCCAGCTACGAGAAGGCCATCCAGATGGGCATCAACATCATCGTGTACGCCCTGACCCATTAGCCCCCGGCGTCGCCGTACACAGACGCCTCGCCTGTGCCCCTTTGGGTTGTTGGCAATTGGCTGTCAGCTGTTGGCCAATGGCCGGTGGCCAAGAGCCAATGGCGGGTGCCGTAGTTGACCCGGCCGGTCTATGTCTGGTAGACTACAGGTCAGCAAAGCAACAGCCTCCATTCTTCCGAACTGGCCGCCTTTGCGGATCAAGCCCGTGCGAACAAGCCGGGCTGAGGGTCTCTTTGAGAGCGGGTCTGAAGGAGGTCGACGAATGAAGGCGAGCAGAGGTTTCCAGGTTGTGGGGGCAGTCTCCGTGCTTGTGGCAGCATGTCTGATCTGCATACCTGCCCTGGCACATGATGCGGGGCCGAATGGGACCCAGCCGAAGACCCAGACCAGCCGTTACATCTTCCTTCCAGGTCAGAGTGAGTTGGTCCAGACAGGGGGGATCGCAGGGGTCCACTGGACCTACTCGGTCAAAGGGCAGTTCGTGCTCATCTTGGATCCGAACGCAGGCGCGGCCTCGTTCAACCAGGTGGACATTAACGCAACGGATGACAGCGCACCCCAGCGCAGCCTGGACCCGAACGAGGTGTTCAACATGACCTCGCTGGTCGGCGCCGCGGCCGGCGATGGCGAGCTGGCATTCACAGGCAAGGCAGCAGACGGCAGCGATGTCCGCATTACGGCCACTGTTCAGGATGACCGGATCCACCTGGTGGCCCAGACGACACCGCCCCCGAACAGTGCGGACTTCTTCGTGTTCAGCATGGATGCCCAGGCACAGAGGCGGTACGCCGGTGGAACAGGAGAACCGAACGATCCCTACCAGATCGCCACGGCCGCTGGCCTCATGGCCCTCGGCGAGACGCCCGAAGATTACGACAAGCACTTCATCCTGTGCGCCGACATCGACCTGGACCCCAACCTCCCGGGCCGCAAGGTCTTTGACAGGGCGGTCATTGCGCCGGATATCGATGACTTGGCAGGGTGGCTCCAAGGGACTCCTTTCACCGGCGTGCTTGATGGCAAAGGCCACACGATCTCACATCCGGTGATTGTGGGTGATAGCTATCTCGGCTTGTTCGGTTGGTCGCGCGACGAAGCGAAGGTCAGGAATCTTGGGCTGGTGGACGTTTACCTCAGCGCGTCAGGTGATTGTGTCGGTGGAGTGATCGGCTCAAATGGAGGTAGCGTGACCCAGTGCTTCTGCACGGGCGCGATCCGTGGTGAAGGTTGGGTCGGTGGGCTGGTCGGGACGAACGGGGGGTCCGTGACCGAGTGTTACAGCAC
>JAGOQT010000335.1 GCA_018007255.1 Phycisphaerae bacterium
GCACTCCCTCTCGATCATCTCCTGGTAGTCCCTGTACACCCGCCTGCGGTCCAGGCACAGCTCCTTGCCCATCCGGAGCGACCGGGACGGGTTGATGTCAAAGGCCCCTCCCACGAACTCGATCTGTCCGTCCATGCGCGCGGCCTTGCGGTGCACCTCGCCGATGAACGCCCCCGGCCCGCCGCCGACCATCCCCATCTTGAGCCTTCGATCCAGTGCCATCTGTGCTCCTTTCCAGCCCCGTGTTGACACAACGGACACGTGTACGGCGCGGAAGCCATGTCCCCTATACACAGCCGTGGGATGTGCTCCCCTGCCGGGTCCGCACACGACCTCATTGTCTTCGAGGGCCTGCCCGGTCCGTGACCCCGGACGTCCCCGCCACCCATCCTCCGCGCGGGCCCCCGCGGGGCCGGCCGCATCAGACGGACAGCGCGTCGATTCTACCCATACTCGGCTCGGGCTGCCAGGGGGGACGGGCAAAATCGTGGGCGATCGGCCCCGTACCCGAGCCCACGATCCGAGGACCGCGTCGGCCTACTGGCCGGCCCTCAGGTCCGCGGCCACACGGTCGAACTCCGCGACCACCGCGTCCAGTTGGTCCTGCACGCCCTTCTGGGACCGCGCTGCCGTGTTCGCCAACCCGCTGATGGCCTTGAGCCCCCCCGGGGTCAGGTCTGCACTGAGGAACTTCTGGATGTCCCTGAGGTTGGCCACATAGGGGGACAGGGTGTCCTTGGCCTGGGTCAGCACTGCGCTGAGCCTCTTGAAGCTCTCATTGCACTGCGCAATCCGATTCAGGGCGGTGTCACGGAGTGCGACGTCCTGGATCGTGCCGACCTGTTCCCTCCGGGACTCCAGGTACTTGTCCAGTTGGGTCTCGATGGCCGTGGCCTTGTCCCGCATCTTCTGGGATACCGCATGGAGCTTGCCCAAGGACCCGGCGAAGGTCTTGAACTGGGGCTTCAGATCCCTCTGCGGATCGGTCAGGATGTCGTTGAGGGCAGCGGAGGTCTCGGAGACCAGGTCCTTGGCCTTCCCCATGTCGGCCTTGGCCTTGTCCAAGCTCTTCTCTATACCGGAGGCCTTCTGGGGACCGGAGCCGGAGCTGGATGCGCACCCGCCCAACAGCCAGGGCAGGGCCGACAAGAGGGCCACTGTGCATCCGATCTTGATCCTCGCGATTCCAACCATCGCTGTTCTCCTTCCTGGAAAAGGACCCTGAAACCACCCGTTTCTACGGCGACTGCCCGCCATGCTCCCATGAACCCTCCCCCAGGTCAAGGATCAAGAACCACCCATGGGTCCGGCCGGCGGGAGGACAGGGACCCGGGACTCCCTCACTGAGTCGGGATCGTAATCATGGGCGGGCCATTGCTGCCGCCGGCGTTGGAGAGCGTGAAGAAGAACAGGACCGAGGACACGGTTCGCTTGGATCTCCAGTCGTCGTTCGCAATCCAGAACCAGGCCCCCTCGTAGGGCACAGCCGCAAACGCACCGGCGGGGGCCTTGGGTCCGCTCTGGACCCGCAGGAACAGTTGATCCTCGGAGGGGACCGCTGGCATCGGCGGGGCCAGCCTCCGCTCGACATGGGGCGGCGGGATGGTGACCCCGCACGACAGGGCACCCATCATCTGCACCAGCGAACGGGTGGAGAGGCTCAGTTCACCGGGACCTGCCCGCACCGGTGACTGCACGATCCGGAACACGGTGGGATCCCCGTCGAGGCCCAGGATGCGGCGGAACTCGGCGATCTTGGGCACGGCCTCCGGCTGGATCGAGGCCGTGCGCAGGAACAGGAAGAGGGCCGGTCGCCCATCGGCCGAGGGGTCCACCCGCACGCCCACAACGCCCGCATCCTGGAGTTCTCCAAACAGCTTGGCTGCGAGGAAGAACTCGGGGTCGGCCTGATGCCGGGCCGTCGGGTTGACCGGGTGGTTGCGCAGGCCGTTCAGCGCATCGACGCTGATCCCGAGCACGGCCTCCGCGGGATAGCCTGCGCCCAAGAGCGACAGCACCCGGGCCGGGTTGATCGGATCCAGGAGGCCCTGCTGGAACTTCTCTCCGGCCAACGGCGCGTAGGTGATCGTCGGGCGATCGGTGAACGTGCCGCGCCCCCCCACACCGAAGAACGTGTCACCCGCGTCCGTCCTCGCGACCTGACCGTCCATGTGGACGCTCGTCTCCAGCGTGTACCCGCTGACGATCTGTCCCACGTCGAGATAGATCGGCAGGTCCAGATAGCGCATCTTGACGAGATTGAGGAGCATCTGGCTCTTCCACGAATCCGCCACCGCATCGCTGTATCGGAGGTGGTCGCTCATGACCGCCTGAGGTCCGATGGACCTGCACCCGAGGATCACGAGCAGCGGAGCAGCGAGGAGCACAGGGTTCATCCGATTCATGGTTGATGTCCCCCACCGGGATCAGGGCGAGCCCGGGCCCACGGGTCCGGGGATCACCTGCCTCGTTTCGGCGTCCTGCTCGATCATCTGATGGACCCGCAGGATGGGCGACTGATCGACCTGGATGAGTCCGCGGCCCGGCGTGTCCAGATCCAGGATGGTGTAGATCGTGCCGCACACGAGGAGCACGATCATGATCCGCGGCAGCATCCCCCGGATCTTGTTGAGCCCGCCGGAGTAGCCCACGGCGGCCATGGAGGTCAGCGACGCCACAAGGAGCAGGGCCATCGTGACGCCGGGGACGCGAGCCTCATAGGCCTGCACCCGCCGCCGGTGCGAGGCCATGGCGTCGCTGAGCAGGGTGACCAGGGTGTCCGCGTCCTCCGCAGCAGGCCCGTCCTGTCTTCCCGCCCTGACCACCTCCCACATCCGGCGGTGCAGGGTCTCGGCGAGGTCAAGCCCGGCCGACAACTCGGCTGCAGTGGGTTCTCGCCCGAGGGTCGCCACCTCTGCCCGAAGTCCCACGTACTGGCGCAGCGGGGTCTCGAACTCCCCGCGCTGCGGTTCCGGCAGCAACCCGGCTCGCAGCCAGAGGGTGTTGAGCACGGTCGCGTCATCCATGACCAACTGCTGCCGCAGTTCATGTCGTTGAACGGAGAGGCTGAAGGTGAATCCGAGCAGCAGGCCCTGCAGCCCCAGCAGTGAGCCCTGCACGGCAATGAAGTAGCTGGCACTCACCGCAGCGGAATGTCTCCGCCCGAACAGATAGCCGATCTCGGCCGCCCCCATCATGCCCATCATGAGGACCAGGACGACCGCCCAGGTCTCGCTTTCGTGAAACCAGCTCAATGGCATCCTTCGTCTCCCCAACCGGGATCATAGGGCTGCCCGGCAGCCACTCTCGTCTGTCTTCCCGGTGCCCCGGGGCCAGCGTTAGGCCCCGCCTGCCCGGGCCCTCCCAACCCGTGCCCCCAACCAGACGGCTGCACTATCCCATGGAGCCGGAACCCTGTCAATGGGGGCGCACGCGGGCGCGTCCCCATGGGAAACCCGGCCAGCCTGACTTAGGCGGCGGCCAGGACGCACAGGGTCATCCCCAGCGACCTGTTGTATGCGGCCCTGGATTTCGCTTTGTCCGGTATGGATCGGGCCATATAATCTCCGTCTTGAGTCCGGTGGCACCTCAGGTCTGCCTCACAAGAAGACCACCGCCTCCCGATTGGGCGGTTGGGCCGAGTGGCGGAATGGCAGACGCTGGGGACTTAAAATCCCCTGCTCGCAAGGGCGTGTGGGTTCGAATCCCACCTCGGCCACTTCACTCAGGCCCCCTCAGGACAGGAGGCCGGAGACGGGGTACCACAGCGACCGACAGGAGACACTAGACAGGAGGACCAGGACGCATGGCCAGAAAGGGCATCCGCTTGGCAGACGTGGGGAGTCCCAATCTCTTCCGGGAGACGTTTCCCTACACGGAATTCCCTAGAGTAGGATTCGACCACAAGACCGTCCCCATCGAGATCCCCCCGTCTGTCTGGATCACGGACACCACCTTCCGGGACGGCCAGCAGTCCCGCCCGCCCTTCACGCCCGAGCAGATCCTCCGGGTGTTCGATCTGCTCCACGAGATCGACGGGGACACGGGTCTGATCCGACAATGCGAGTTCTTCCTGTATGCCCCTCGGGACCGCAAGGCGATCGAGCTCTGCCAGGCCCGGGGATACCGGTATCCGGGCATCACGGGGTGGATCCGGGCCGTGCCTTCGGACTTCAAACTCATCCGGCAGATGGGTCTCAAGGAGACGGGGATCCTGGTCTCGGCCAGCGACTACCACATCTTCCTGAAGCTCCTCAAGACCCGTTCCCAAGCCCTGGCCTCCTATCTGGACATCGTGAAGGCGGCCCTGGACAACGGGGTGATCCCCCGATGCCACCTGGAGGACATCACACGCGCGGACTACGACGGG
>JAGOQT010000025.1 GCA_018007255.1 Phycisphaerae bacterium
GAGAAGCTCCTCGTCCTGCGAGCAATGCGCGAGGAGTCGCAGCTCCACCTGGGAGTAGTCCGCGCTGAGGAGGCAGTCCCCCGGCTCCTGCGCGACGAAGGCCGCACGGATCTGTCTGCCCAGGTCCGTTCGAACGGGGATGTTCTGGAGGTTCGGGTCGCTGGAGCTCAGTCGCCCCGTGGCCGTGACCGTCTGGTTGAAGGACGTGTGGACCCGGCCTGTCCTGGGATGGACGAGCAGGCCCAGCTTGTCCACGTAGGTGTTCTTGAGCTTGCTGAGCCGGCGATACTCCAGGAGAGGGGCAATGATCGGGTGGGCGTCCGCCAGTTCTTCCAGCACGGCGGCGTCCGTGCTCCGGCCGGTCTTGCCCATGCGGCCGATCGGGAGCCCGAGCCGGTCGAACAGGACGTGGGCCAGCTGCTTGGGCGAATCGACGTTGAAGGGCCCGCCCGCCAACTGGGTGATCCGGTCCGTGACCTGGGCCAGGGTCTCCTGGATCTGCCCGCCCAGGCCCCGCAAGAAGGCGGCGTGGACCGCCACGCCGTGAAACTCCATCTCCGCGAGGACCGAGACCAGGGGCATCTCGACCTGCTCGAACAGGGCCTTGAGGTCGGGCTCCGAGTCCAGGCGGCGAGCGAGGACCTCGTAGAGCTGGAAGGTGATGTCCGCGTCCTCCGCGGCGTACTCACAGGCCACGGTCGGTTCGACCAGGTCGAAGGTCCGCTGGTTCCGGCCCTTGCCGATCAGGTCCGTGATCGGGATGCATCGATAGTGGAGGAGATCGAGGGCCAGGTTGTCCAGGGCATGACTGAGACGCAGGGGGTCCAGGCAGTACGAGGCCACCATGGTGTCGAAGGCCACCCCGGCGAGCGGCATGCCTGCGTTTCGGAGGACCAGCAGGTCGTACTTGATGTTCTGGCCGATCTTCCGGATCCGGGCGTCGGCCAGGATCGGGCCCAAGAGGGCCCGGACGGTCTCAGCCCCCAGGCACCTTGCGCCCAGAGGTCCCTTGACCGGGATCGTGTAGGCCTCGTGCGGTCTCCAACAGAGGCTCAGGGCCGCGAGCTCTGCGCGCATGGGATCCACCGAGGTGGTCTCTGTGTCGACGGCCAGAAGAGGGACACCTCGGACTTGATCGCAGAACTCCCGGAGCCTCTGCTCGGTGTCGACCCGGTGGTATCGGTGCTCCACGGTCCGGACTGAGGCCGGTCCGGAGGGGTCCCGCGCGGCCAGGTCCGCGGCCGTCTGGGATGGGAGATCTGAGACCTCCGATTTCAGATTGGCCAGAAGGCGGCTGAAGCCCAGTTCCGTAAAGATCGGCGCAAGGCGATCGCGGTCCAAGGGCTGGACCGCGAGGTCCTCCAAGCGGATCGCCATCGGGACCTGGCAGGTGATCGTGACCAGCCTGCGGCTCAGATCGACGATGTCCCGCGATGCCCGAAGGCGCTCCCCGCGTTTCCCGCCGATCTCGTCGATGTGGCGGTAAAGACCTTCGATCGAGCCGTAGCGACGGATCCAGTCCAGGGCGGTCTTGGGCCCCACGTCCGGGACCCCGGGCACGTTGTCCGAGGCGTCGCCTTGGAGGGCCAGGCAGTCCACGAACTGGTCGGGCGTGATCCCCCTGTCCCTTTGGAGGGTCTCGGCCGAGGTGACTGCCCCTGTCTTGAGGTCATAGACGTAGATGTGGTCGTCCAGCAGCTGCAGGACATCCTTGTCGTTCGAGCAGATGTAGCAGTCCAGGCCCAGGGCCGCGGCCTTCTTGGCCAGGGTCCCCATGACGTCGTCGCCCTCGAAGCCGTCCATGCGGAGGACCGGGATCCTCAGGGCCTCCAAGATCTGCTCGATCCGCCGGATCTGGCCTGGCATGTCCTCCGGCATGGGCGGCCGGTGGGCCTTGTAGCCCGGGTCGATCTGGCTGCGGAACGTCGGGGCCTTGCTGTCCATGGCCACGGCGAGGTAGTCCGGCTTCTGTCGCTTGATGAGCCCCAGCAGGGCGGTCGTGAAGATGGTGACCGCCTTGGTCGGCTCGCCCGACGGGCTGGTCAGTTGCTGGCGCATCGGTGCGTAGTAGGCCGCATAGATGTGCGCATGCCCATCGAGGATGTAGAGGGTCCTAGCCTGCATTTCTCACAAGCCTTCGGTTCTGAGCGGTCCTGTTGTCCGGCTGCTGCGTTCTCGGTCCCGTTTGTCCTCGACGTACCGCCCTGGGTACGCCTCCGGGCAAACGAGACCTGCGGCCTTGCATCCGGCCAACAGGCCGCGCTCAGAACAGTCTGTCACCGATGCGTCGGCCCTCCGGTCGGGCCAGGTCGGGTCCGCACCCTCACTTCTGCCTCGTCCGTCCGAAGCCTCGTGAGAAATGCGGGCTAGACATGGGCGCACTATAGGGAGCCCTTGTGCGGGTGTCAATGCCGACCGGGGGACCCGCCCGGCGTGTCCCCCGGCCTACTCGTCGAAGAGCTTGAGTTGGTCCACAGGCTCGGACTGTTGGAGGGTGCGGGAGACCTCCTCCAGGAGCTCCGAGGCGGTCTTGAAGTCGCGGCAGATGCTGGCAAAGCGGATGTACGCGATCTTGTCCGCGGCCCGGAGGTGGCGCATGACCAACTCGCCGATCGCGGAGGAAGGGGCCTCCTTGTCATAGTGCCGGAAGAGCGACTCCTCGACCCTGTCGGCAATCTGCTGGATCTGCTCGGAGGACACGGGGCGCTTGGTGCAGGCCTTCTCCAAGCCGGCCACGATCTTCTCTCGGTCGTAGGGGACGCGACTCTTGTCCTTCTTGACCACCTGGAGTCTGCAGCCGTCCACGGCTCGCTCGTACGTCGTGAAGCGACGCTTGCAGGCCAGACACAGCCTCCGGCGCCGGATGGTCCGGGCGGCGTCGCTGGACCGCGAATCCACCACCCGATCCCTGTCTGTCTTGCAAAAGGGGCACCTCAAGCCTGCCTCCTTAGGTCGTCCGGGGCCGCTCAGCCAACCGCCTCAACCGCGCTGGCACAAGGGCCATTGTAGGCCGCGTGTTGCGGGTGTCAAAAAGAAAACAAGGGCCGCGGATCCATGCCGCGGCCCTTGAAATGGGTGTTTCTGCACCGGGCCTGGCCCGGTCGATGGGATCCCGGCTCCCTAGGGGCTGACCCAGATCATGTCCGTCCCCGAGAAGGGCACGCTCGATTGCAGCCACCCCGTCACGGTCAGCTGGGTCAGGCCGTTTGTGGGGATCGCCGCCGTCACATCGGCCTTGTGGAAGAAGGCGATGACGGTGGTCATGAGCGTGGGGGTGGTCTGTTCCGAGGCGTACTGCGAAAAGGCTTGTGCGCCGCCCGGAGTGATGGTCAGGGGGATGCCCAGGTTCACCTGGCCGCTCGATATGCCCACAAGCCTGACGATGGCGTAGATGTACTGGCTGCCAGTGGTTCGGGAGAGGAGATAGGGGTACACCATGACGTCCGCAGTGGGAGGCGGGGCGCTCTGGAACACCTGGATCGTGACCGTGTCCGGGGCCGAGTAGTCGGTCCCGTCGAACACGACCAGGGTGATCGTGTGACTGCCCAGCGGCAGCTGGACCGTGGGGCTGACCCCCGTGGCATAGTAGGGGGTGCTGCCGACCATCCACGTCCAATGGTAATACAGCGGGTCGCCATCCAGGTCGTACGAACCGGACCCGTCCAACGTCACGAAGGAGAACAGGCCTCCCGTGAACACGGTCTGGTCTGCGCCGGCGTTCGCGACCGGCGGGTCGTTGCCCGGTCCAGGACCGGGAGCGCCCGTCGGGTACTCGTAGGCCCCCATGTCCACGATCGGAGGGATCCCGCTGCCCGTGTCCGGCGTGGCCGCATCATCGACGAACCGGGGCCCGCCGTTCAGATCCACGGTGATCCCCAGGGGGACCGCGGCGTTGTCTGCGGCGTCGATGCAGGGAGAGCCGGACTGGAGGCGGAGGTCGTCGTCCTCATTGCCCGCGACCAGGTCCGCGCCCACGGGACTCATGAACTGTGGATTGGCATAGAGGTTCCCGATCGACGGGTACGGCCAAATCCCCTGCATGTCGCTGTAGTTCATGGTGACCAGCGAGTCCGGGTCGATGGAGATCTCGTCTCCGCCGTCCCAGAGGATGCTGTTCGCGATGGTCACCTGGCTGCCGTACAGGGGGCCGACGGGCTCGCAGGCCACCGCCCTGCCCTTGCCCAGGGGGGCGGAGTTGGCGGAGAAGGTGCAGTTGAGCAGACGACCGCTCGCGTCGTAGTAGCCCACCGCTCCTCCGGTCTGCCAGGCCGTATTCCCGTTGAACAGGCAGTTCACGATGGAGATGTCGGTTTGGCAGTGCCAGTTCGAGATCGCGCCCCCGTCGCCGCTGGACGTGTTAGCGACGAAGCTGCAGCCCACGATCATGGGGTCGCAGTCGTAGTAGTTGTGCACGGCGCCGCCGGACTCGAGCACGGAGTTGCGGACGAAGGTGCACCGGCTCATCGTCGGGGAACTCGCCTGGAAGTTCGCCACAGCCCCGCCGACCTGGGCCGTATTGTCGGCGAAGTAGCAGTCGGTCAGTTCGGCGTCGCTGGCGTCGTAGTTCATGACCGCGCCGCCTCCCATGCCTCCGGAGTTGTCGGTGAACGTGCATCCGTCGAGGACGGCCTCGCTGTCCCCGTTGTAGACCGCGCCGCCGTACTCCTGGAAGTAGACACAGTTCCAGGTGAACGTGCAATCCTCGAGGGTGACGTCCGCGGACCAGTTGGCCACGCCTCCGCCCCCGCCTCCGCCGCTATAGTTGCCCAAGAACTTGCAGTTCTCGATTTGCGAGGAGCCCTGGTGGTTGCTCAAGGCCCCGCCGTAGTCCGCTGCGGAGTTGGCTGTGAACGTGCAGTTCCGGATCGTAGGACTCCCCTTCGAGGCGGGGGGGCCGCCGTAGGAGAAGAGCCCGCCCCCTCGCTCATGCATGTAGGGGAACGTGGAGGGGCCGTTGGCGTTGCCGCCCCGGATGGTGAAGCCGTCCAGGATTGCGCTGGACCCGGCACCCGTGCCGGTGACCACGTTGTAGGCGTTCTCCTGGCGGGTCGGTGAACTCAGGAGATCGTAGACCAGGTTGGGGTCCGTGATCTGCACGATCAAGTCATTGCCGTCGAGATCTCCACTCAGGACGGTCTTGTACAAGGCCACATTCCGGTCGTTCGGGCTGGGCTGCCCGTACCCGGCGTATCCGCCGTAGAGTCCGACCCCGGTCTTGAGCTGGAAGGTCGCCGTGCGGTCCGTGATCACGGGACCCGTGGCCTGGTTCGGCCTGTAGACCCCTTCGGCCACGCGGATCGTGTCTCCTGTAGTGGCTGAGGCCAGGGCGTCCTGGAGATACACAAAGGCGTTCATCCAGGAGGTCCCGTTCTGAAAGCCCGGGGCATCCGCGTCCACGTAGATCGTTGCCGCGCAGGCCACCGCGGGAACCGCCATTGCCAAGCACCATGCGCTCAGTGTTCTTGCCGTCCTCATCAAGGTTTCCTTTCAATCAAGACGTCGCGTATCCTAGGGTCCGAGAAGGTGGATTGATCGTCCGCGCAAAGACCTGCGCCCTGTGGCTGTCCGGGAGGGTCCTCCTCACAAGTCGTCCCAAGAAAGGGCCACTTTCCTTCTAGTATAGCCGTTTTCCTGCCCATGTCAACGCTCCGACGGGCACGGCGTGCACAAGGGCACCCGTCCAGTTCCCCTTGTTCGGCAGAATCGGGGCCCCAGATCCGGAAAACCGCCGCGCCGGGGCCTCCTCATGTGGTTGCACCCCCTGGGACGACCCGCTCGGGCGGGCCGGTGTTCTGGGACCTACCTGCACTACCCTAATGGACCGTGGGGTACACCCTGCGCAACGCCCAAAATGGAGATTCGGCGGGAGACGGACGTGGAGTCCTACCACTGGGCCTCGGCATAGGGACCGATGGGGCCGTCTCGCTTGGGCGAGGGCCTGGACTTCAGGATCGCCTCCGCAATGGGGATGTCGGACGGGTAGGTGACCTTGATGTTCGAGGGGTCGGACTCCACGATCGCCACAGCCTCTCCCAGGGCCTCCACGAGCTGGGCATCGTCACGGATCTGGGAGGCGTCCAGGTTCTGCAGGTTCCGGTAGGCCCGCCTGAGCAGATCGGTCCGAAAGACCTGGGGGGTCTGGGCCTCGTACAGGCCCGCCCGATCCACGGTGCGGAGGATCTGCCCGTTCTCCGCCTGCTTGAGGGTGCCCACCACAGGGCAGGCCGGTATTGCGGCGCCGTGCTCGGCTGCGGAGGCGAGGACCCGTTCGACCAGGGCCGCGGTGACACAGCAGCGGGCTGCGTCGTGCACGGCCACCAGATCGGTCTGTCCCCGAACCCGCTCAAGGGCCTTGCGGACCGTCTCGTGTCGGTGCTCGCCGCCAAAGCAGACCTCGATGTTGAAGAACTTGAGGTTGGCCCCCCACTTGATCTGGACCCACTCCTCGTCCTCCGGCAAGATGGCCAGCAGGACCTGCCTGACGTCCTGACATCCGGAGAAGACCTCGATGCTCCGCAGGAACAGGGCCCTTCCTCCCACCTCGGCAAAGGGCTTCCTCTTCTTGCCTCCGAACCGCTTGGCCCGGCCTGCCGCACAGATGATGGCTGCTACGTTCATGGCACCTTGCCCCTGTCCCGGGCCGCCCCGACTCGGCCCGCCCCCTCGCGGCCGGGTCCGCAAGCCCTGTCCGTCAATACTCCATTCCCGGCCTTGCGCCCAGGCCCTCGTGCATCGGGTGCTTGAGGTCCTGCATCTCGGTGACCAGGTCGGCCAGGTCCACCAGCTCCGGTGTGGCCCCTCTCCCGGTCATGACGATCTCGACCCAGGGGGGTCTGTCCTGGATCAGGCCCCGGACGTCCTCGAACCGGGCCAGGCCTTGGGCTAGGCAGAAGACGATCTCGTCCAGGATCAGGACGTCCCAGGACCGGGCCTGAGCCCGGAGCCCTGCCAGGGCAGCGGAGATCGCGGTCTGGGCCCTGGCCCTGGCGTCCGGGTCGGACGGAGAGCTCGCCATGTCCCATTCCACGTCCAGGGCCTCGAGCTGGATGGGCAGCTCGTGGCCGGCCAGGGCCTTGCGCTCCCCCAGGGCCAGGCAGGGGGGCTTGAGGAACTGGACCATCCTGACGCGAAGGCCCTGGCCTGCCGCGCGGAGGGCCAGGCCCAGGGCCGCTGTGGTCTTGCCCTTGCCGTTCCCGGTGTAGACCTGAACCAGTCCCCTTTCCAGCATGTCGACATCTTATGGGGCAGGGGACCAAGGCACAAGTCTGCACGGCCGGTCCGTTCGTCCGGAATTGCGGATTGTCCAGACCGTCCGGTGGCCGTATCCTAGGGGCTTCCTGGGCGCTGGACTGTGGAGGTGACTGCCGATGGACGACCCCAAGACGCTGGAAAACGTGGCCTTCGAGACCGTGGAGCCGATCGGCAAGCGGGTCCTGATCCGCAAGGACGAGGACAAGAAGCAGACCAAGGGGGGCATCCAACTGCCTGACAACATCGAGATCCCCACGATCACGGGCCGCATCGTGGCCGTGTCCATCGAGGTGGAGAACAACCCCGAGATCCCCCTGGCCAGGTACGACAAGGTCCTGTTCAACCCCAAGGGCGCGATCCCCGTGGACTTCGAGGGCGGCAACCGCCTGTTCGTCGTGGAGGTCGAGAACGTCGTGGCCGTGTTCCGCAAGGGCTGACAGACCCGGGGCTCCCAGCGCGTTGGCCCCTGGCGCGGGTGCCGCCTTTAGGTCTGCTTGGTCTGGGCCACAACCGACGAGGCCGCCTTCACGATCCCTGCGATGTTGGCGAGATCCGACGGGATGATCATCGTGTTGTTGACCTTGGCCAGCTTGCCGAACTCACCCAGGTACTGCTCTGCAACGCGGAGGTTCACGGCCGCGAGTCCGCCTTCCTCGTTGATCGCCGAGGCGACCTTGCGGAGCCCCTCGGCCGTGGCCTGGGCCACTCGCTCGATCTCAAAGGCCCGGCCTTCGGCCTCGTTGATCCGCTTCTGTTTCTCGCCCTCGGACCGGAAGATGGCCTCCTGGCGATCTCCGTCGGAGCGGTTGATCTTGGCCTGACGCTCGCCTTCGGACTCGGCGATCAGGGCCCGCTTCTCCCGCTCGGCCCGCATCTGCTTCTCCATGGCGTCCTTGATGGACTGCGGAGGCAGGATGTTCTTGACCTCATACCGCGTGACCTTGATGCCCCAGGGGTCGGAGGCCTTGTCCACGGCCGCGATGACCATGCTGTTGATGAAGTCCCGCTCTTCGAAGGTCTTGTCCAGCTCGATCTTGCCGACTGCGCTGCGGAGGGTGGTCTGCGCGAGCTGGGTGGTGGCGAACTTGTAGTTGGTGATCCCGTACGAGGCCTTGCGAGGGTCCACGACCTGCATGTACAGGACGCCGTCCACCTCGACCGCGATGTTGTCCTTGGTGATGCACTGCTGGGGCGGGACGTCGATGGCCTGCTCCTTGAGGGTGTGGCGGTACGCGATCCGGTCGATGAAGGGGACCAGGATGTGGAAACCGGCCTCCAGGGTGCTGGCGTACTTGCCCAGGCGCTCCACGATGTAGGCCTCTTTCTGGGGCACGATCCGCACGGTCTTGACGAAGACGACGAAGCCCAGGGCGATCGCAACGATCAGGATGATGGTCCACGACATGGCTTACTCCTTTCTCTAGGCGGGACGGCGGACCCCGCCTACGTGACGCCTGACCCTCATGCTCAACGCGCTCCGCATCACAGCGGTCTGACCTTCAGGATGATGCTGCTCTGGCCCACGACCTCCACGGGGGTCCCCTCCGCGATCTCGCAATCGGCCTGGGCCGTCCAGTCCGAGCCGTGGAGTTCCACCCTGCCGGCCAGCTTGGGGGTGATCCGCTCCTTGACCATCGCGTGCTGGCCGATCAGATCCTGCAGCTCCTGCGTGGAGTCTTGTCTGGACTTGACGTATCCGGAGAAGACCCCCTTGAGCCACTTGCGGAACAGGACCAGCGAGACCGGGGAGGCGACCATGAACACAACCAGTTGGGTGTTGAGGTGGATGGGCGTGACCAGACAGACGCCCATCACGACCCAGGCCCCGATCCCAAAGAACAGGAGGACCAGCCCCGGGGTGGCCATCTCCAGCAGGAAGAAGGCCACACCCACCATGAACCAGATCAGGGTCGGGGTCGCCAGATTCGGTAGATCGATGGCTGCCATGGACAGTCCTTTCACTTCGCGTTGGTGTCTTCCACGACGACTGCGGTCCCGTACGCCAGGAGTTCCGCGGCCCTGGTCATGACCTCGGAAGAGGCAAATCGCACACCCACGACGGCGTTGGCCCCCAGTTGGCGGGCCTCCTCGACCATCCGGTCCAGGGCCTGCTCCCGGGCCTCTGCCGTGAGCTTGGTGTATACGGTCACCTCTCCCCCGACCATCCTCTGGAGGACGGCCAGGAAGCCCTGCCCCTCGTGGCGGGTCCGGATCGTGTTGCCCTTGACCAGGCCCAGGTGCCGGACCACGGCCTTACCGCAGATCGAGTCGGTCGTAGATAAGAGCATGGGTCATCTCCTG
Organism: Phycisphaerae bacterium; assembly: GCA_018007255.1. Taxonomy (GTDB): domain Bacteria; phylum Planctomycetota; class Phycisphaerae; order Sedimentisphaerales; family Anaerobacaceae; genus DTPU01. The sequence continues at coordinate 9,553 of JAGOQT010000025.1, forward strand.
ACGTCTTTGTACCGTTCTCTCTTCCAGAAGTACAGCCGCTCCCGGGCCACGGACACGAACAGGACGCCGACCCCTGCGACCAGGGTCAGCAGGGTGATCTTGAGACAGAGGCCCACGCCGGGGTCCCTGAGGATGGCCTCGACGGCCTTGTACCCCCCGTACAGGATCAGCAGGATCGCCGCCATCGAGAAGAGGATCCAGCCCAGGCCCCGCTCGATCCGGTTGTACACGCCGTCCCAGTACTGCTGCCAGATCCGGTCCTCCGGCTCTGCCAGGGCCGCGCGGTCCGTCAGGGTCTTGAGTTTCTGGAACTGGGCCAGCTCCTCCGCGCACCCCCGGCACCCGGCGATGTGGTCCTCGAAGGCCTTCTTCTGGGGGCCGTCCAGCTCCCCGTCCACAAAGGCCATCATCCAGTCCCTATAGTCTCGGCAGGTCATGCGCCCTGACCTCCTTTCTCGTCGTCGAGGATCTCCTTGAGCTGCTGACGCGCATAGTACAGGCGGCTCGTGACGGTCCCCTTGTTGCAGAACAGGAGCGTTGCCATCTGATCGTAGGAGAGGTTCTGAAAGTGTCTCAAGATGATCACCTCACGGTGTTTCTCGTCGAGCTGCCCTATGGCCCGCCACAGCCTGGCCGTGGTCTCATTCTGCTCGGCCAGGGCCTCGGGATCGAATCCGTCCCGGGCCTGCACCTGCATCGGGGTCTCCGGATCTGCGTCCAGGGAGTCCGCCTGCCGGACCTTGCGCTTTCGCAGGTGGCTGAAGCACAGGTTCCTGAGGATCTGGTAGAACCAGGGGAAGAACTTGCGCTGGGCGTTGAGCGTGTCCCGGTACTGGTAGGCCCGTGCAAAGGCCTCCTGGGACAACTCCAGGGCGTCCTCGTGGTTGCCCACAAGACCCAAGGCGACGGAGTAGGCCTGCTTCATATGCGTGTGCACGAAGGCCTCGAACGCCTCTCTGGAATCCACCTGGCCGGTCCACTCCAGGGCCACCTGGTTCTCACAGATCCCGTTCACGGGCCCAAGGCTCCATCTCCCTGTATCTGGGTTTCCTATTCGAGGCTCCATGGCCTTCACATCTAGAGACGCCCAGAGGCCGGGGTTTCTTCACGGGCACGGCCCTGACAGGAGCGGCGATGATCAAGAAATCCCATGAGCAGGTCTATAAGCCGAGTCCTGTGCCCGCCGGAGGCGGGTGGCGATCATTTGTCTGGACCGGCTGTTGCCAGCCGGCTCTGCCGCAGATCGGCAAGCGACCTACCCGCTGGCGTCACCCGGGCCAGGTGAGGGACCTGCCGAGGCAAGTCCCGCCAGCCTACTTGGTCTTGCAGGCGGTGGGGTTTTCCATGCCGGCGGTGTCACCACCGCCGCGGTGCGCCCTTACCGCACCTTTTCACCGTTGCCTGATCCCCACTTGGTGGGGCCATCGGCTGTGTGTTTTCTGTGGCACTTTCCCTGGGGTCACCCAGGCCTCCATCATGCCGGATACGGCAGGATGGGACCCAGCCCCCGGTGGCTGTTAGCCATCACCGTGCCCTGCCCTGCTCGGACTTTCCTCCCCCTGGAGCCTGCCTCGGCCAAGGCCTCGGCAGGCCTCAAGGAGCGACCGCCCGACCCACTCATGGGATTCGCGTGTGATTATGAGCGATCAGGGCCTGGCCTGCAAGGCCTGGGTTTGCACGCGGACCGGCCGCGCCACACTGGGGTATTGACTCCTGGTCGGTGCGTGGTATGCTCTGTGTCCAGTTGTGTCCAGTGGTGTCTGATAATGCCTGTCCGTAGGTGACGTTGGCATACTGTGGTGCAGGATGAGACTTGGCGTAAGAGAGGCTGCCGGGTTGTTGGGCGTGTCCGAGAAGACGATCTACCGTTGGATCGGTCAGCAGAAGCTGCCTTTCTACAAGATCAGCGAGCAGTACAGGTTCAATCGTGCAGAGCTGCTGGAGTGGGCCACGGCGAACCGTATCCACATCTCCGCCAAGATGCTGGTTGAGCCGGACAGCCAGACCGCGATCCCGGGCATGGAGGAGGCCCTCCGTTCGGGCGGGATCTACTACCGGGTGGGCGGACAGGACAAGCCCGGTGCGCTCCGGGCGGTAGTGGAGGTGATCCCCTTGCCGGACGAGGTGGACCGGAACTTCCTGTTGGAGGTCCTTCTGGCCCGCGAATCGCTGGGCTCCACGGGCGTGGGGGGCGGCATTGCCATACCCCATGTCCGCAGTCCCATTGTGATGCACATACCCAAGCCCATGATGTCGGTGTGCTTTCTTGAGCATGCCATCGACTTCATGGCCATCGACGGCAAGCCCGTGCACACCCTGTTCACGATCCTGAGCCCCACGATCAAGGCGCACCTGAACCTGCTGTCCAGGCTGGCCTATGCCCTTCGAGACAGCCAATTCAACGCGGCGGTGGTCCAGAGGGCCTCTCGCGAGGAGATCCTGGCTCAAGCGGGCCGCGTGGACGGGGTGGTGGCGGCCCAGACCGGCGGTTCGGCCGGAGGAGGCCAGGTCCCCTAGCCATGGCCGCCTTGCTCTTTGCATTGGGACTCCTGATGGCGGGCAGTGTGCTCTGTGCCCTGACCGGGCGCAGGCCCTGCCTGGCGCGATGGATCGGCGGCCTGACGGGTCTTGGGGCGGGCGTGTCGGCCATGGCCGCTGGCGGGCTGGTGCTCTGGGGCCAGGCGAGCCCCGAGATCTCGTTGGCTTGGCCCTTGCCTGGGGCCGCGATCCAGATCCAGATCGACGCCCTGTCCGCCTTCTTCGTACTGGTGATCGGCTTGGTCTGCGGGCTCTGTGCCCTGTACGGGGTGGCCTACCTGGAGCCGTACCAAGGGCACCGGAACTTGGGCCTGACCTGGGTCTTCTATCACCTCCTGTTTGCCGGGATGCTCTTGGTGGTCACCAGCCGCAACGCCTTCCTGTTTCTGGTGGCCTGGGAGGGGATGGCCCTGGCCTCGTTCTTCCTGGTCCTGTTTGAGCATGACCAGCCTGGGGTGACCCGGGCGGGCTGGATCTACCTGGCCGCCACGCACCTGGGCACGGCCTTCCTCCTGGCCTTCTTTGTGCTCCTGGGCCAAGGCGCCGGGTCTCTTGACTTCGCCGACTTCGCCATGCCCACCGGGGGCGTAGCCGGCGCAGCCATGTTCCTATTGGCCGTGATCGGATTCGGGGCCAAGGCCGGGTTCATGCCCATGCACGTGTGGCTGCCCGAGGCCCATCCTGCCGCGCCCTCGTTTGTGTCCGCGGTGATGAGCGGGGTCATGATCAAGACCGGGATCTACGGCCTGCTCCGCGTCCTGACCTGGGCCCAGGAGGTCCCGGCCTGGTGGGGCTGGACGTTCATCTGCATCGGGGCCTCTTCGGGTGTGCTGGGCGTGCTCTTCGCCCTGGCCCAGCACGACCTCAAGCGCTTGCTGGCCTACCACAGCGTGGAGAACATCGGGATCATCCTGTTGGGCCTGGGGATCGGGGTGCTGGGCCTGTCCTCGAACAACGTACCCATGGCGATGCTCGGCCTGTGCGGCGGGATCCTCCACGTGTTGAACCACGCGGTCTTCAAGGGTCTGCTGTTCCTCGGGGCCGGGGCGGTCTTGCAGGCCACACATACGCGGGATCTCGACCACCTGGGAGGCCTCCTGCGGCGCATGGGGACCACGGCCGCGACCTTCCTGATCGCCGCGGCCGCCATCTCGGGCCTTCCGCCGCTCAACGGCTTCGTCAGCGAGTTCCTCATCTACCTGGGCTCCTTCACCTGCCTGTCCGGGTCCTCGATCTCGCCTGCGTGGGCCGGCGCGATCGTCATCGGCAGCCTGGCCCTGATCGGGGGACTGGCGGCCGCGTGCTTCACCAAGGCAGTGGGCATCGTGTTTCTGGGGGAGCCCCGCACACCTGCGGCCGCCCAGGCCCGCGAGGTCCGGAAGGTCATGCGGGTCCCCATGGTGATCCTCGCGGCCCTGTGCGTGGTCCTGGGGCTCGCCGGCCCGCTCCTGGCCCGTGCCGTTGCGCCCGTGGCCGCCCTGGTGGCTACGGGCAGGACCGGCGTGGCCGCACCGGAAGGGTCGTTGCCACCCCTGCGATCGCTGGGGTGGATCAGCGGGGCGGCCGTGGTCTTGGGCGCGGGGATCCTGGGCCTGGCCCTGGCCAGGAGGGCCCTGCTCCGGGGCAGACCCGTGGACACGTCCGGGACCTGGGACTGTGGATTCGTCGCACCCACGCCAAGGATGCAGTACACGGCCTCCTCCTTCGCCGAGCCCATTGTGGCCCTGTTCAGGGCGGTCCTGCGCCCCCATGCGGACCTCCACCGGCCGCACGGCCTGTTCCCCCGGTCGGCCGGCGTGCACACACACACGAGCGACCTGTTTGTGGATCGCCTGTATCGACCTCTGTTCCGCGGGGTGGCGTGGGTCGCGCAACGACTCGGCTGGCTCCAGCAGGGCCGCATCCAGATGTACGTGCTCTACATCGCGATCACGGTCCTGGTGCTGCTGGTCTGGAAACTGGGGGTGTTGTCGTGAGTGTGGCGCCGGTCCTCCACGTGGCCTCTGCCCTGGTCCTTGCGCCGCTCCTGCTGGGGGTCATCAGCAGGACCAAGGCGGTCTTTGCCGGCCGGCACGGTCCGTCCCTGTTCCAGCCCTACCACGATATCGCCAAGCTCCTTCGCAAGGGCGCGGTGTACAGCCGGTCCACCACCTGGATCTTCCGCACCGGCCCTGTGGTGACCCTGGCGGGTCTCGGGGTGGCCCTCTTGGTCCTGCCTCTGGGGGCGGTTCAGGCCCTGGCTGCGTTTCCCGGGGACCTGGTCCTCTTTGCCTACCTCCTCGGCCTGGGCCGGTTCGTCACCGTGCTGGCCGCCCTGGACACAGGCTCCGCGTTCGAGGGCATGGGGGCCAGCCGCGAGGTCCAGTTCTCGGCGCTGGCGGAGCCAGCCCTGCTGCTGGGCCTAGGCGCACTGGCCGTGCAGGCCCACAGCGTCTGCCTGACGGGCCTGTATGGTCATGTCCAGGTCACGGCCCTGCCCGGACCCCTGGCGGCCCTTCTCCTGGTGGCGGTCTCCCTGTTCATCGTGCTGCTCGCGGAGAACTGCCGCATCCCGATCGACGACCCCAACACGCACCTGGAACTGACCATGATCCACGAGGTGATGGTCTTGGACCACGGCGGCGTGGACCTGGCGTTCATCCAGTATGGCGCGGCCCTGAAGATGTGGATCCTGGCGGGCCTGGTGACAGGCCTGATCCTGCCGGTCCACACGGGACACCCGGTGGGGGACTTGGCCCTGGGCGTGGCGGGCCAGTTCATCCTGGCCCTGGCCGTGGGGATCGTGGAATCGACCATGGCCAGGCTTCGCCTGCTCCAGGTCCCCCAGTTGCTCACTGCTGCGTTGATCCTGTCCTTGCTGTCCCTGATCCTGATGCTCACCCAGCCCAGCCTAAGCCAAGGTGCACAGGGTTCCTCAAGAACCTCAGTTGGACACACTTGGAACTGTCCAATCCGTTCGTTCGGATTGGACAGTTCAAATGCGCCAATCCCCCTTCGATACTTCTCCTCATGTGAGTCATTTCGTTACGACCGAAATGACTCACATGATATGTGCCCAACTGAGGTTCTTGGAGAACCTGCTCGAGGCCCTATCCTTGAGACTCTGAGGAGGTACCCCTAATCATGGAGCCGTGGATCGACCTGATCGCCGTGTTGCTGATCCTGACCAACCTCCGCCTGTTGGGCACCAACCGCCTGGCTGTGGGCATCCAGACCGTGGCCGGCCAGGCCGTGCTGTTGGCCGCCCTCGGGCTGCTCATGAATGCCGGCGCCCTGGGTGTCCGCATCGTGGCCGTGATCGGGGTCAGCACCGCGGTCAAGGCGGGTGTCCTGCCTTGGCTGCTCAGGCGGGCCGCTCGCGAGGCCGCGGTCCAGCGGGAACTGGAGCCCCTGGTGGGACTCACCTGGTCCATGGGCCTCGGTGTCGTCCTGCTGGGCCTGTGCTTCCTCATCGGACGTCCCCTGCACCTGCCCGGCGGGGTCCGCGCAGGCATCCTGATCCCGGTGTCCATGTTCACGATTGTGACCGGCCTGTTCATGATCGTTGCCCGCAAGAAGGCCATCACCCAGGTCCTGGGGTACGTGGCCATGGAGAACGGGATCCATGCCTTCGGTCTGGGTTTTGCCCTGCACGAGCCCCTGTTGGTGGAGATGGGCATCCTGTTGGACGTCTTTGCGGGGGTGTTCGTCATGGGGATCGCCATCTATCACATCAGCCGTGAGTTCGACCACATCGACACGGACCGGCTCTCGGCTCTGAGGGGTTGACGCGATGGTCGTGTGGGCCTTGATCCTGATTCCTACCCTGGCCGGCGCAGCGGCCTTCTTCCTCCGCGCCGACGGCCTGCGCAGGGCCCTGCTCGGGGCCACCGCAGCGGTCCACCTCGGCCTGACGGCGGTGTGCTGGACCCGGCCCCAGGGCCTGGCCGTGAACGCGTGGCTGGCCGTGGACGCAGCGTCCCTGCTGCTCCTGACCTGCACCAGTGTCTTGTTCTTTGCGGCCTCGATCTATGGGATCGGCTATCTCCGACATGAGGCCGGGCACCGGGAGACCGACTTCGAGGAGGGCTTCCTCTTCGGCAACCTCCGCGAGGCCACATTCACCGGTTGCCTCCTGTTGTTCCTGGCCGCACAGACCCTGGTCATGGTCAGCACGCACTTGGGCCTGATCTGGGTGGCCATGGAGGCCACGACCCTGGCCAGCGCGCCCCTGATCACCTTCCACCGCCACCACCGCAGCCTGGAGGCGGCCTGGAAGTACCTGCTCATCTGCTCCGTGGGGATCGCCCTGGCCCTGATGGGCAATTTCTGCGTGGCCGTGGCCGCGTCCTTTGGCGAGGGCGGGCCCGTGCACCTGACAATCCAGGCCCTGACCGAGAATGCGGGTCGACTGGACCCCGCGTGGCTGAAGGCCGCATTCATCATGGCGTTGGTGGGATACGGGACCAAGATGGGCCTTGCGCCCCTGCACACCTGGTTGCCGGACGCCCACAGCGAGGCCCCCTCCATGGTCTCGGCCCTGCTCTCCGGCGCCCTGCTCAACTGTGCGTTCCTGGCCCTCTTGCGGATGGCCACGGTCCTGACGGCCGCGGGCATGGGGGGCTTCGCAGCGGACCTCTTGGTCCTGTTCGGGCTGTTGTCCATGGGCGTGGCCGCGATGTTCATGGTCTCGCAGACGGACTTCAAGCGCCTGTTGGCTTACTCCAGTGTGGAACACATGGGGATCCTGTCCCTGGGTGTGGGGTGGGGAGGCCTGGCCGGGTCCGGGGCCATGCTCCATGCCCTGAACCACTCCCTGACCAAGGGTCTTCTCTTCCTGGCAGCCGGAAACCTCCTGACGGTGTACAAGACCAAACGCATCGACCAGGTCCGGGGGGCGATCAGGGTCGCACCCGCCACCGCAGGGCTGTGGCTGGCCGGGTCTCTGGCCATCACCGGATCCCCGCCCTTCGGGCTGTTCGTCAGCGAGCTGACGATCCTCAGGGGCGGCCTGTACGGGGGGCACGGGGTGGCCGTGGCCTTGTATCTGCTGTTCTTGGGTGTGGTCTTCGTGGCCATGGCCAGGGTCTCCCTGAACATGGCCTATGGTCCTGCACCCGAGGGCATGCCCCTTGGGAACCGCGAGCCCTGGTGGTCCGTGTTGGCACCGGGCCTCCTGGTCCTGCCCGTCCTGGTCCTGGGTCTGCTTGTGCCCAAGGGCCTCCAGATCCTCCTGTCCCAGGCGGCCCAGGGCGCGGGGGTGCGATGATGAACGGGTCGATCTTGTCCATCGGCAATGGTCAGCGATTTGAGGTCGGCCGGTGTCCGGTGGTGCCCATGACCGAGTTCTCGCAGACCGTTCAGGGGCAGATCGGCAGCGGTGCCCACCTCGCAGCCCTGCTCGTGCGGCCTGCTGTTTCGGACCGCGCACTCCTGACCGCCGTGTGGGTGATTCCCGAGGCGGGGCGTCTGGGCGTCCTGGCCACTGAGATCGGCGAGGCGTACCCCTGTCTAACCGGGGCTGTGCCTGAGGCCCACATGTTCGAGCGGGAGATTGCGGAGCACTGGGGCATCCAGCCCCTGGGCCACCCATGGCTCAAGCCCGGCCGCTTCGAACCCGGCAAGGGCCCGCGGATCGGTGAGGCGGACTTCTTCTCCATGCAGGGCGAGGAGGTCCACGAGGTTGCCGTGGGCCCGGTGCACGCGGGCGTGATCGAGCCCGGGCACTTCCGGTTCCAGTGTCACGGAGAGACCGTGTACCACCTGGAGATCTCCCTGGGCTACCAGCACCGGGGCGTGGAGCGGGCCCTCGTCGGCGGTCCCTATCCCCGCACGATCCACCTCGTGGAGACCTTGGCCGGGGACACCACGATCGGCCATACGACTGCGTTCGCACGGGCCGTGGAGGCCCTGTCCGGCACGCCCGTGCCTGGGAGGGCCGAGGCGATCCGGGGGATCGCCGCGGAGCTGGAGCGGATCGCCAACCACGTGGGAGACCTGGGCGCCCTGGCCGGGGACGTGGGCTTCCTGCCCACGATGAGCTACTGCGGCCGGATCCGGGGCGACGTCTTGAATGCCACCGCCCTGATCTGCGGAAACCGGTTTGGGCGAGGCCTGGTCCGGCCGGGCGGTGTGGCCTATGATCTGGATGACCGCATGGCCGGAGAACTCAAGGACCGACTCAGGGACATCGAGAGGGACGTCCGCTCCGCGGTGGAGTTGATGTTCGACGCCCCGTCTGTTCTGGCCCGGCTTGAGGGGACCGGGACGGTCTCCCGCGAAACGGCCGCGCAGATCGGCCTCGTGGGCCTGGCCGCGCGGGCAAGCGGCCTGGACCGCGACATACGGCAGGAGTCTCCGTACGGGATCTACCGCCTGACCCACCTGCCGATCTGCACGTGGGATACGGGGGACTGCTTTGCCCGGGCCTATGTCCGGTGGCTGGAGGTGCAGCAGTCCCTCGAGTTCGTAGGGGAGCAGTTGGACGCGCTGCCCGACGGGCCGATCGCAGCCCAGGCCAGGCCCATCCTGCCCAACCAGGTGGTGGTGTCCCTGACCGAGGGCTGGAGGGGCGAGATCTGCCACGTAGTCCAGACCGACGACCGCGGCCGGTTCGCCGTGGTCAAGGTCGTGGACCCCTCGTTCCACAACTGGTTCGGCCTGGCCATGGCCCTGCGGGACCAGCAGATCTCGGACTTTCCCCTGTGCAACAAGAGCTTCAATCTGTCGTACTGCGGGCAGGATCTCTAACAGAACACAGAACTCAGAACTCAGAACTCAGAATACAGAAGAGCGGATATGTTGGATGTGATCAGGGCTCGGTGGAGGCAGGGGTACCGCACGATGCGGTGGCCGAAGGGGCCTGCGCCTGCGCTACCCGAGCGGTTTGCAGGCAGGCCGCAGATTGGGGATCGGCCCTGTCCTGCGGATTGCCGGCGGTGCATGGAGGCCTGTCCCACGGCTGCCCTCCGGGCCGAAGGAGGGTCGGTGTGTCTGGACACAGGCCGATGCCTGTTCTGCCGCGCCTGCGAGCAGGCGTGTCCCCAGGGCACGATCCGCTTCACCCAGGAGGTCCGCCTCGGTGCGGCCCTGCGAGAGGACCTGGTCGTCAGGCCCGGATCGCCCGCCTTCGCCCCATGCCTGGTCGAGCAGGCCCGCCGGCTCTTCAGCAGGTCCCTCAAGCTCCGCCAGGTCTCTGCGGGCGGGTGCAATGCCTGCGAGGCGGACTCCAATGTCTTGGGGACCCTGGCCTGGGACATGGGCCGGTTCGGGATCCAGTTCGTGGCCTCGCCCCGGCACGCGGACGGGTTGTGCATCACCGGGCCGGTGCCTGCGAACATGCGGACCGCCCTCCTGAAGACCTATGAGGCGGTGCCCGGCCCCAAGGTCGTGATCGCAGTGGGCTCGTGTGCGATCGGCGGCGGTCCCTATCGGGATCACCCCGAGGTCCACAACGGGGCCGATCGCCTGATCCCCGTGGATCTCTATGTGCCGGGATGTCCGCCCCATCCCCTGACCATCCTCTCCGCGCTGCTGGCCTTTCTGGGGCGGGGTTGATTCGGGGCATGGGCGGCGGCGTGGCTTTTTCCGTTGACCTCGCGGGCCTGGGGGCTAGACTAGTGGCTCGCTTTCTTGGGTGGCTCAATCAGGAAGGAGAATACGGGTGGGCTACGACTGTATCGTCTTGGTCAAGCAGGTCCCGGACACCAAACGGATCAGCGGCAAGGTCATGAATGACGATGGGACCGTGAACCGGGCGGCCCTGCCGGCCATCTTCAACCCGGAGGACCTCAACGCCCTCGAACTGGCCCTGCAGATCAGGGATCGGTTCGGGGGGACGGTCACGGCCATGACCATGGGGCTTCCGGCTGCGGCCCATTGCCTGCGAGAGGCCTTGTTCCGGGGCGCGGACCGGGCGGTCCTGATCACGGACCCCAAGGCCGCGGCCAGCGACACCCTGGCCACCAGCTACATCCTCAATTGTGCGGTCCGCAGGCTCCCCTACGACATCGTCCTGTGCGGCAGACAGGCCATCGACGGGGACACGGCCCAGGTGGGTCCCCAGCTCGCCGAGAAGCTGGGCCTGCCCCAGGTGACGTACGCGGAAAGGCTCGTGGACCTGGACGGTCGCACGATCACCCTTCGCCGAAGCGTCGGCAACGGCTGGCAGGTCGTGCGGACCCAGGTCCCCGTCCTGCTGACCGTGGTGGAATCGGCCAATGATCCCCGGGTGGCTGCGGCCAAGCGGATGATGAAGTTCAAGAACGCCCGGGCGCGGAGCGAGATCCTGAAGCGGATCCAGGAGGAGAACCCCCAGCTCGACGAGGGGCAGCTCCGGGGTCGCGTGGACGAGGAGGCCCGCGCTCTGGAACAGAGGGGTACGCTGATCGAGCAGTGGGACCTGGCCGCCATCAAGGCGGATCTGGCCTGGTGCGGTCGAAGCGGGTCGCCCACCAAGGTGCACCGCATCCAGAGCGTGGTCCTGGCGGCCAAGGAGAGCAAGGAGATCCCACCGGACGACGAAGGGATCGCCAGGATGATCGGCGAGCTCATCGAAGACAAGATCATCGCCTGACCGGGCCCTGTCGTCCGGAACGGATGGAGCACGATCCCATGGAGAATGGAAAGACCCTTTGATGATCCAAGTCAATCGACAAGGCGATGTTTGGGTGTTTGCCGAACAACACAGCGGGCATCTGGAAGACACACCCCTGGAGTTGATGGGCAGGGCGCGGGAGCTGGCGGACGCCCTCCAGGTCCGGGTCGGGGCCGTGCTGCTGGGGGACCAGGTCGAGGATCTGGCGGGCCCGCTCATCCGGTGCGGTGCGGACCAGGTGTTCCTGGTCCAGCATCCCCTGCTGAAGACCTACCAGACCACCAGCTACGCCAAGGCCCTCTGTGGTCTGATCCAGCGACACGAACCGCAGATTGTGCTCTATGGGGCGACCGTGACAGGGCTGGACCTGGCCCCCAGGATCGCCAGTGCGATGA